>JAGWVZ010000027.1 GCA_018970625.1 Myxococcales bacterium
CGGACGCTACGCCGCGACGAGTAGGAGGGCCGCTGCGGTGAGCCTTGAAGCCTAGGGCGCGGGCCCGGGTGGAGCCGCCGCAGTGTGCCACATTGAATCTGGCGTCGTTCTGGGCCGGTGCGGACGCCGGAACGTCGCACCTGCGCCTGCACATGAGCGAGCAACTGACGAGCCGAGAAAGGTATGGCGACACATTCATCGGCTCCCGACTCGAGGCTTGACGTGCGTAAGGACTCACTCTCGTGGGGAGTGAGCAGAATGATCGGTACGTCACTCCTTCGGCGGAATGTCCTGCACAGATCGGTCCCCTCGAATCCGGGAACCGTGGCATTGATGAGGACGACATCGGGCGTCAGCTGCAATGTCATGTCCAGCCCTTCCTTTCCGTCCCGTGCCAACGTGACCCCCACTCCATACCGGGTCAGAAATTCGGTCGTCAGGTCTGCGAGTCGTTGGTCGCTGTCTACGAGGACCACGCTAATCGACTCACCCAACTCGATGATCGACGTCATTTTGAGATCCTTGGGTCCAGCAGCGTCCAAATGCATCGCAGGTCGTCGTTACGGGCGGGGGAGACACCGGAACGAATACCGCCGCGACCGCGTGCTTTCATCTGTCGGATTGCCGCCCCGGCCAAGGGGCGATCGCCCTAATTTCGAACAGATTCGACCGAGTATCAGGTGCTCCAGTCAACGCCGACGAGCGCCAGAAACACGAAGTCGTTGTCGACGGTGTAGGCACCGGGTGATTCGGTGCTCTGGAAGTCTGGCAAACGTTCCAGTGTCGTGTCGGGGTAGGTGACATTCCAGAGGGCGACGCCGGTGATGGGGATCTGAATGGCACCGAGGTCGATGGCGACGCCAGCGTGTGCGCCGGCGAGCAGGTTGATGGCGGTTCGGACGGCGGGAGCGGGCGTTTCCGAGGCGAACCCGGTACGTTGCTCAGTCGCGTTGGCCGAGAGTCCGAAACGGACGCCTGCATCGACTCCTGCGATGAGAATGACGGGTCCGAGGTCACGCTGAAATTCGAACGAGGGCAACAGCTCCACGGCGTTCAGGTCGAACGCCAGCTCGCGTCTGGTGCTGCCGGTCTCGGCAAAGCCGGACATTCGGTATCGTGCGAACGCGAGTGCAGCCCGAAGACGAAGAGTCTGCGAGAGCTTGAATTGTGCGTGGCCTTGCAAGCGGAGCGCCAGGCCGGAGTAGCCGCTGCCGTTCAGCAGGGTGGGTGCATCGGGCGCGTCATCGGGTCGACCCGTCGCGACGGCGCCGACCCCAGCTGCGGCGCCAAACGAGAACCGATCACCGAAGCCGGCAGGAGCCGGTTCCTGCGCGACTGCGAGGCTCCCGAAGGCGGTGAATGTGACGCCAAAGCCGAGGAGCAGGGCGAGCAATCGACGCATGTGCGAAGAGGATGACATGCGCGTAATCGCCTGAATTACTTGCGGAAGATGGTGACTCGCTGAAGCACCACGTCGGTCTTGGGGCGATCGCGCATGTCACGGGGCGTGTTGGTGATTTGCGCAATGTGTTCAATGCCTTCCACGACTTCGCCGAAGACAGAGTGGCGCATATCGAGGTGCGGCGTGGGCACTTCGGTAATGAAGAACTGGCTGCCGTTGGTGCCGGGGCCGGCGTTTGCCATGGAGAGGATACCCGGCTTGTCGTGACGCAGGGTCTTGTCGAACTCGTCGGCGAAACGATAGCCAGGGCCGCCCGTGCCGGTGCCGGTGGGGTCGCCTGCCTGAATCATAAAGCGCGGGATCACGCGGTGGAAGATGGTGCCGTCGTAGTAAGGTCCTTTGCCTGGCTGCTTCGTGACGGGGTGCACATAGGACTTGGTGCCCATGGCCAGCCCGACGAAGTTGGCGACCGTGTTGGGGCACTTGTCCTCGAACAGGCGCGCGACCATGGTGCCCATGGTGGTCTCGAAGCGCGCGTACAGGGCGCCCTGGCCGGGTACCTGCGAGAGAAGAGAGGCTGCGTCAGTCGTCATGGGGCGGAGGGGGTCAGAAGATGAGGAAATCGAGGCCAAACAGAACGAAGACCTGCGTGGTCCAGACGTCGTTGTACGCCGGGGCTGGCTGGTCAAGAGGATTGCTACATTCGCCGGCCTGACGCTGCGCGCTGGTGCAGACGTCTCCGAACTCACCGCGTTGTGTGATCGAAGCGCCAGTAGCTGGATACAGGATCGCCCTGAACTCAATCGGTATCTCGATCCGCTTCAGGGCGAGGTTGACGCCAACACCGGCGATCAGGCCGCCGTAGAAGTCGCGCGTGTCCGGGTTCAATCCGGCGCGCAGCAGGTTCTGACCGCGAGGCGAAACGTCCCACTGGTCTGCGATGCCCTGATCGATCTCATCGCCTGCGCGACGCTCTTCGGGCAGCGGGCTGCGAGCGTTGACCTCGTAGGAACGATCCGTGCGCGCAATGACCACGTCAAGCCCCAACGAGATGAAGGGACGTGCGACCCCGAGCGGCAGCGACGCCTGAACGACCATGGGGATGTGGTGAGCCGAGTGTGAAATGCGCTGCTCGAGCTCCTGCCGATAGCAGGGGTTGCTGGGAGCGAAGCGGCAGTCCTGTACGTCGGCCACTTCGATGGTTCCGCGGACCGATTCACGGGCGTACTGGTACCCGACCTCGACTCCGATGATGTCGATGAATCGGACATTGAGCGCGGCTCCACCGTTCCAGCCTGCACCGTAGTAGTTGGTGTAAGGAATGTAGTCGAGCACGCGATCCGGGTTGCTCTCGGTGGGTGCATCATACTCGTAGAGGGCGCCGGTATCGGGCGGGTTGTTCAGGATCGCGTAGTTGGCTCCACCACGCAGCCCAATCTTCAGGTCGGCAAATGGCAGGTCGAAGGCGCTCGCCTGACCAGCGTTGAAGAAGACAAAGGCGAGGCCAGACACAAGTCCGGCAGCAGACGACCGAATCAATCGCATAAGTCATTTCCCTGAAAGACAGACGGAGGCATTCTTGTCGCACGCATATCGTTGTCTGAAGGGCCTTTCAAGCGGTCGCACGCGGCGCGCAGGGCGGTGGTGGGTGCGAGCGTGTGCGCGCGGGTTGTGTGAGGTGTTCGGATGCACGCCACGATGAGGTCGCGCACCCCGGTGCGGCTTCTGGAGGTTAGCCGGTCACTCGTATGGCGGTAGCTCCGGTTGGGGCGATAGCGAAGCAGGCGTCAGACCAGCCCCGTGGCGATACAGCCGAGTACCCGTCTGGAAGACGCGTGGCAGGACCTATGCCTCGCCGTTCGCAGTCATGGTGGCGGAGCGCAGGCCGCGGCTGGTCACGTTGGGCAGGGGCTGGAGATGAAACTCGAATCCTTTCTGCTGCAGCTGGTTGAGCTGCGTCCGTTGCTCGAGGCTGATAGTGACCTGCGCCGACAGTCGGTCACCGGTACTGTCGATGTTGACCAGCACGGCCCGTTGGGCGGTGAGTCCGAACTGTGAAGCACGAAGCAGGTGGTCAACCGACTCAAAGAGCGCGACAATGCGCGTGTCCTGCGCGGTAGCCTGCAGCTCAGCGAGCGCGAAGCCCGGTTCACGCACCGACATTGGCACGACGGGGATGATGTCGTGCAGGAGCTCGGGATCGGGCTCCGAATCGCCAACGAACCAGATGACATCGGGGTCGAGCGCAGGTACCCAGTTTTCGAGCAGGGCTCGACTGAGACCGCGGTCGTCGATGAGGATGTGAAAGGAGCGGTTCACGCGTTTGTCGTTGTCCAGTGAGCTCTGTCGCGGTGCGAAACCACGATACCGCGCGAATGGACACTTAGCGTGCGAGCCAGATGTTCAGCAATAGCCACGGAACGATGTTTGCCGCCTGTGCAGCCGACGCCAATGGTGAGGTAGGCTTTGCCTTCGGCAGCATAGCGAGGCAACAGCCACATCAGGAGCGGCTGCAGCAAGGCGTCGAACTCCAGAAAGGCGGGGAGCTGCAGAACAAAGTCAGAAACTTCGGGTTGCAGCCCGGTTCGCGCGCGCAGGTCGGGGTCGAAATGGGGGTTGGGAAGAAACCGCACATCGAAGAGCAGATCGGCGTCAGTCAGGGGCCCGTGTTTGAAGCCGAAGCTGACGATGCGCACGGTCATGGAGCGGTCGCCCTCCGCCGCAAAGTGCTGCTGAATGATGGCCTTGAGTTCGTGTACATTGCAGTGCGACGTGTTGATGGTGAGGGCGGATCGGCGAGCGAGGTCTTCGAGCGTTGTGCGCTCTTCGGCGATGGCCTCCATGAGATCGTTTGATTCCGTGGACAGTGGATGCCGTCGCCGCGTCTCGCGAAAGCGCCGCACCAGGGCGTCGGTGTCGGAATCCAGAAACACGACGGTGGTGGCAACGCCCTGTCGATTCAGTTCGTCGAGTACGGCGCCGGCGTCACGGATGAACTGCCTGTCACGCACATCGACGACGACGGCGATTCGTGGGGTGGCGTTACCTGCCAGCTCCACGACTTTGGGCAGCAGGACGACAGGGACATTGTCCATGCAAAACCAGCCGGTGTCCTCGAGGGCGCGCAGTGCGGTGGTCTTGCCGGAGCCGGAGAGACCCGTGACGAGGACGACGGAAGGCATGATGGGTCAGTGTTTTGCAGCTTCGGGTTCAATGAGGCCGAAATTGCCGTCATCGCGCCGGTAGAGGATGCAGATGCTCTCGGTCTCCTTGTTGGTAAACACAAGGAACTGCGCGTGACGCAACTCAATCTGCATCAGCGCTTCGTCGGGCGACAGGTAGGGGGCGACGAGCTCCTCGCGCTGCAGCGTGGTGATGGCGTGTCCGCCGATGTGTTTCGCTTCGGAGTGGTTGACAACGGCGGGGGTCTCTTCGACCTGTTCAGCGGCGGCCGGTGCCGGGGCGAGGATCTGCATGGGGACGCTTCGCCGGCGGCTGTCGGGTCTGTGGTCGCGGATGCGGCTCTTGAACCGGTTCATCTGTCGCTCGACCTTGTCGAGCGCGAGGTCGATCGAGGAGTACATGTTGTCGGTTTTCTCGACGCTCTTGAGCGTGAGGCCGTTCACGTTGATGGTGAAGTTGGCGACGTGCTGGTAGCGTTCGAGTGAGAAGACCACCTGCGAGTCGATGTCCATGCCCTGCACGTATTTTTTCGCGATATGCTGAAGCTTTTCGGACGCGTAGCGCTGAACGGCTTCAGAGACATCCATGTGTCGGAAAGCGACGGATACCTGCATGGTGCACTCCAATGATGGGTGAGAGGGGCAGCTCAGAGGAGGCGGCGCCGCCTGGAGCTGGATAGAATCCCTTGCATTTCTCGGTATTTGGCGACTGTTCGCCGAGCGATTTCGATCGAGTACTCCTTGGCGAGAGTGTCGGCAAGTTGTTGATCGCTAAGGGGATGTGCGGGTTCTTCCTCGGAGATGAGCTGACGGATGCGGTGTTTGACCGCTTCGGCAGCGACGTCTTCTCCGCCCCGCTTGCGGATCGACGAATTAAAGAAATACTTGAGTTCAAATATCCCACGGGGTGTGTGGACGTATTTATTGGTCGTGACCCGGCTGATGGTGGACTCGTGCATGCCAATATCATCGGCAATATCCCGAAGAACCAACGGACGCAGGTGATCAATTCCCAGCTCGAGAAAATCGCGCTGGTACCGAATGATCGAGTCGGTGACCCTCACGATGGTGCGTTGCCGCTGCTCAATGGATCGAATCAGCCAGATCGCGCTGCGGAGCCGCTCCTGTACATATTCTCTGGCTTCGCGCTGACCCTTTCCACGGATGGCACGGCGGTAGTGGTCGCTGACTCGCAGGCGGGGCATCCCGTCGTCGTTGAGCTGAGCGATCCACTCCCCATCCTGTTTGACGATGTAGATATCGGGGATGATGTACTGCGAGGATTCGTCGGCGAACTGCCGCCCTGGGCGTGGGTTGAAGGTCTGTATGGTGCGATGCACGTCCATGATGTCTTCCTTTCGGACGTGCAGGGCGCGGGCGATTCCGGCGTAGTTACGCTTTTCGAGGTCGTGCAGGTGATGCCGGATGGTGTCATGGATGACATCATCATACGGGTATTCGCGCTGCGCCTGCAGGAGCAGGCACTCGGCGAGGTCACGTGCGCCAACGCCTGCCGGTTCGAGCTCCTGTACCAGAGTGAGGGCGTCTTCGACGTCGTCGAGGGTGACGCCTTCACGGTCGGCGATCTCCTGCAGCGGCAGGTCGCGCAGGTAACCGTCCTCGTCGAGCTCGTAGATGATGGTCTCGGCGAGCTCGCGCTCCCCGGGCTGTGTGTCCATGCAGCCGAGCTGTTCGAGCAGGTATTCGACGAGCCCGCCTGAGACGCTGAGGGTCTGGTCGATGCCGGGCAGCTCATCGTCGAAGCCACCGCCGGAGGCTGGCATGGGGGAGCTGAAGTTCTCGACGTAGGCTTCCCAGTCGATTTCGTTGACCGCTTTCTGACCCGCGGCGTCCTCGGCGGTCTTTTCGCGCTGCAACATCTCGATGGTGCCGCCCTCAGGCTCAGGGTTCCAGCCGCCGTCGTCGGGGATCTCTTCCAGCAGTGGATTTTCGACCATTTCGGTCGCGATGACGTCGACCAGCTCCAGACGCGACAATTGCAACAGCTTGATGGCCTGCTGAAGCTGCGGTGTCATCCGCAGCTCCTGCGACATCCGCTGCGATTGTTTCATCTCCAGGGCCATCACCACCTCAGCCAGCACGATCCATGGGCACGAGGGTCAGTGTAGGGCGGCCAGCGTCCGGCGTAAAGAAGTCAGAGACGCGTGGGCGATTTTTCCTTTGCAAAAATCGCGCCGACGGCTGCTTCACGAGCCCGTGTGTTCGTTGCTTCACGGATCAGGGCGGTAGACGGGCTCAGGGCCAGGCAGTGATTCCCTGGTCACGATGCGTGGCAGCGGCCTCGACAAAGGAGCGGAAGAGTGGGTGCGGGGCTGCCGGGCGCGACTTGAACTCCGGGTGAAACTGAACGCCGATGAACCACGGGTGGTCCGGCAGTTCGATCATTTCGACCAATTGTCCGTCCGGGGACAGCCCGGAGAGCACGAGCCCTGCCGCGGAGAGAGGTTCGCGGAAGGTGTTTGAGAACTCCAGACGATGGCGATGCCGCTCGGAGATGTCCAGCGTACCGTAGATTTCGGCAGCACGGGAGCCGCGTGCGAGTTTGCAGGGGTAAGCGCCCTTCCGCATGGTGCCTCCCTTGTCGACGACGTTGCGCTGTTCGTCCATGAAGTCGATGACACAGCACGCGGATTTCTCGTGGAATTCGCGGCTTTGCGCTTCGGAGAGGCCGGCGACGTGACGCGCGTACTCCACGGCAGCGAGCTGCATGCCGAGGCAGATACCAAAGAAGGGAACACTGTGAGTACGGGCGTACTGAATCGCCTTGATTTTGCCTTCGGTGCCACGTCGGCCGAAGCCGCCGGGCACGAGGATGGCGTCGTAGTTGGCGAGCTGCTCGACGGACTCTGATTCAAGGCGCTCGGAGTCAATGAAGTGCAGACGGACGCGCGTTCTCGCAGGAAGCCCGCCATGCAGGAGTGCTTCGTTGAGGGATTTATAGGCGTCGGACAGGCTGACGTACTTGCCTACGATGGCAATGTTCACCTCGCTGTCTGGGTTCCGAATGGCGGAGACGATGCGGTCCCATTCGCCCATTTGCGGCTCGCGCGACCAGATATTGAGCTTTTTGACCAGCTGGTCGTCGGCGCGTTCGGCGTGCAGGACGCTTGGGACAGCATAGATGGTGTCGGTGTCTGGACACGAGATGACCGACGCGACTTCGACGTTGGTGAAGCTGGCAATTTTGCCTTTGATGTCCCGGGGGATGAGCTCGTCGGAGCGGCAGATCAGCATGTCGGGCTGGATGCCGATTTCACGCAGGTCGCGCACGGAGTGCTGCGTGGGCTTGGTCTTCACCTCGCCGGCCGCCTTGATGTAAGGCACGAGCGTGACATGGAGGTGGGCGGTATGCTCGGAGCCGACTTCGTGGCGCAGCTGCCGAATGGCTTCCAGGAAGGGAAGGCTCTCGATGTCTCCGACGGTGCCGCCGACTTCGACAAAGAGGATGTCGCATTTCTGACTGGCGGCGTAGATACCGGCTTTGATTTCGTCGGTGATGTGCGGGATGACCTGGACGGTGGCGCCGAGGTATTCGCCGCGGCGTTCCTTGGTGATGACCGAGTTGTAGATCTGGCCGGTCGTAAAGTTGTTGTGGCGTGACATGCGCGAGGTCGAGAAGCGCTCGTAGTGCCCGAGGTCGAGGTCCGTTTCGGCGCCATCCTCGGTGACGTAGACCTCACCATGCTGGGTGGGGTTCATGGTGCCGGGGTCCACGTTCACGTACGGGTCGAGCTTGAGGAAGCTGACGCTGAGTCCCCGTGCCTCCATCAGTGCGCCGAGGGCGCTGGCGGCGATGCCTTTGCCGAGCGAGGATACCACACCACCAGTAACAAAAACGAACTTCTTGGGCTGCTCGGTTCGAGCCATAACGGGAACTTCCTACGGCCATATGGCCATGAACGGGTGCGGAGAGACCTGCGTAACAGGGCGGGTGCAGGCCCGACCGGGGTTCGTCGAGGACGGAATGTGGCGACCGGCGGACAGGGCGCGGCTCATGGCTCCGCGAAGGTCGGCGGGATAGTACGGAGGCAATCGAAGTTGTCAACGGTGTGGGAAGGGGGAAGTTGGTGATGCCGGGCGAGGGTGTGATTTCAGGATGGAACGTGACGAGGAGCCCGATGGTGGACGGCTCCCGCTGTGCGGTGCGCGCGGGTTCAGGAATCCGAACCTTCGACGAGTGTTTGTCCGAGGTGCGCGACCCGCCGCCCGGGATATCCCACGTTCGTGCCAAACGCTTGCCGGGAGCGCATGGGGAACAGCGAACTATGCAAACTGTTTCGCGCGTGGCCGAAATCGTGCGCGATTTTTGTCACCTGCGCCAGCGGTCCGGTCGGGTCCTGCGCTCGTGCGAGCGGGGGTGCGTGCACATGACGCGACCGTGTCAGACCGGTGTCGAGCGGTCTGGCGCAAGAGCGCGCGTGCAAAAGATCTGAGTCTGGTCGTCGAAAACCGGGTGGCCCAAATCTTGCTAAAGTGAAACACACACATTAGCCCTGTCAGGCTGTGTGTTTGTGAGAATGCCGTCCGTATCGGCGGCTGTCGCCCCAATAACCTTGTCGTGTCGTCTCGGAGTTGCGCATGCGCACAATCTCTCTTCCATCCCAAGGTCTGTTACCTGCCGTCAGGTGTGCCTTCGGTTCAGCCATGCTGGCGGGTGTTGTACTCGCATCCGGCTGCGCTGAGCAGGGTGAGGTGGAGGTGGCTGAGACCTCTCCGGTCCCCGACACGGCAACGGCGTCGGTGGATGCGGGAGGTGTCTCGGGTGCCGATGCCGTTTTGTGGTCGTATGAAGAAGATGTGACGCTGGGGTACGTGCCGTTCGAGGGGCGCTGGGAGCGCGAAACAGGCGAGCTGGTGTTCACGTTCGACGAAGAACCATCGGTTCGGGTGAACGGCGATCTCGCGACGCGCGGACAGGCGCTCTGGTGTCGTGACCAGCTGTTGATCGCGACGGACGGCAGTCCGGATACGAACCCGCCGGAGACTGCTCAGCTGCGCAGCTTTGACGTGCTCGAGGACAGCGCGTGCGGGCCGGCCTATGGTGGGCTGGGCGGCTATACGGCGTTGTGTTCGGATGTCGAGCTGCGCTCGTTCTATACGAGCCGCAGCTTCACCAACGTGTACGCCGAGGTCCGCGAGATTCCGGAGAGTTTCAAGGCGTACACCTACGCCGACCGAATTGCGGCTCAGCTCGCCGGTATTCCGGGTGTCGGCACGGGTTCGCTTCCGCCGGCAGGCGAGATTGGACGAACCGGGGTCAGTGATGCTCCCACGGATTCGCTCGGCGGTCTCTTCAGCTACGGCAATCTGGCGCCCGGTGCGTCGACGACGCGTCAGTGGGTGTTCCGTAATCCTCCCGGTCAGGACAGCTTTACCTTTCGCGGTCGCATTGTCGTCCAGATGCTGGAGGTTTGTGACGGCGTCGATAATGACTGCGATGGTTACGCAGACGAAGGACTGGGCTGCCTGAATATCGGTGCTGAGTGCCGCGATAACAGCGACTGCCAGGCCGGCGTCAGCTGCATTTACAACGAAGTGAACGACAACAACACCTGCGGTGGCGGACTCGCTCAGGAGAATTGCTCGGGTACGGTGGATACCAACGGCGATGGTAACGTCGGTTGTCAGGACCCGACCTGCTCCGGGGTGGGTGCATGTCCCGTGTTCTCGTGTGCACGAGGCAACCTCGGTAGCGCAACGAGCAATGTGAGCCTCGCTCCTCTGGCGACCTTCCTGCACCGTAGTACGGGAACGAGCGACCAGACGCTGGCTGTCGGCGAAGCGGCATGTGGTTCTCAGCTGCCCGGTGTCGATACCGTCTATCGTTGGCAGGCTCCTTACGCCGGCGACTATACGATCACGACCGCCGGCAGCACGTTCGATACAGCGCTCGTCGTTGTGCCTGCGGTTTGTCCCATTGATATCTCGGCTGCGTTCCTTCCCGGCGGGCCTGGTCAGTGCGCCGACAGCGCAGCGGCTGGCGAAACCACCGAAGAGCTGACCCTCACCAACCTGAGTGCCGGAGACGCGTTCTTCATTATTGTGGACTCGCGTTTCCCGCCTGCGACCCCTGTTGTGGGCAACGGCACCGGTCGCCTGTCGATTTACCGTGTGCCGGTGTGCGGTGACAATGTGCTGGATGCCAATGATCGGCTCGGTAACGTGCTGGAAGAGTGCGACTCCGGTGGCGTGAATACGACGACCTGTAACTTTGACTGCTCGTCCACGGTGTGCGGCGATGGCTATGTGAACCTGACTGTCGAGAACTGCGAGGACGGCAACCTGCTCGCGAACGATGGTTGCTCAGCACTGTGCCAGTCCGAGACGGGGTGGGACTGCAATCCGACAGGATGTACCGAACGATGTGGTGACGGGATCGTTCCTCCGGGTGGTTCGCACGTGTGCGACGATGGCAATCTGGTCGCGGGTGATGGCTGTAATGCGACCTGTACGGCGGTTGCAACCGGTTGGACCTGCCCTGCGGGCGGCGGTGCATGCGCCGAGGTGTGTGGTGATGGTCTGGTGGTCGGCAGCGAGGTCTGCGACTCGCCGTCCGCTCCCGGCTGCGACAACAGCTGCCGCACCGTGCGCACCGGCTTCCGTTGCCCGAGCGCTGGCGGTGTGGGTGGTTCGTGCACCCCGATCAACGAGTGTGCAGAGGGCACGGCGGTGTGCGGTGCCGATGCGAGCTGTGTTGACCTGACCCCCGACCTGCTCACGGTTGTGGATACCTATCGGTGCGACTGCAATGCGGGGTACACCGGCGACGGTCAGGTGTGCACCAACATCAACGAGTGTCTGACGGGCACAGTGTGCGGTCCCAACACGAACTGTCAGGACCTTGTGCCTGCTGCGTCGGGTGGCTCTCGTTTCGCGTGCACCTGCCAGACGGGCTTCTCGGGCGATGCGTTCAATACGGTTACGGGATGCGAAGACAATAATGAGTGCGCCACGGCGAACGGCGGTTGCGACCCGCTGACGACGTGCACAAACACGGCCGGTTCGCGCACCTGCGGTGCGTGTCCGTCGGGTTACACGGGGTCGGGCGATGTGGGTTGCGAGCGGGGTGACTGCGGCGCTCCGGTCGTGCCTGCGAATGCCACCGTGTCGACGACGCCGGCAGATTATCGTCTGAACTCAACGGTCGTGTACGCGTGCCAGAGTGGTTACGAGCTGACGGGAGGCAATCTGAGCCGGACCTGCGCGCCTTCGGGTGGTGGGGTTGCTTTCAGCGGCTCCGCTCCGGTGTGCTCCGCGGTGTCGTGCGGTCTGCCTTCGTCACCGCCGGCGAACGCGACGCGCGTGGGAACGGCCACGTCGTACGTGTATCCTCAGGTGGCGCAATTCACCTGTAACGCGGGTTGGACAATCGCCGACCCGGCAAACCTGAACATGGCCTGCGGCGCCAGCGGCAGCTTCTCGGCTCCGGCGGGTGCCTGCGAGCGCGTGGCATGCCCGACGATCGCGACAACCGATGTGGCCAACGGCACCGTATCGGCCGGCGACAACCTGTTCGAGACCGAGCGGACGATCACCTGTAACACCGGCTATGCGCGCAACGGCGCCAGCGCGATCACGTGTCAGGACAACGGACAGTGGTCGGCTGCGCTGCCTACATGCGACATCAAGACCTGTACGCTGCCGGCCACGCCGGCCAACATGAGCCTGACGACGGTGAACCCGTCGAACGAGTGGAACACAAGCGTGAGCTACAGCTGCAACCCGGGTTACACCCAGGTGGGAAGCCTGACGAGCACCTGTGAGGATACCGGTCCGTCCACCGCCGCCTACTCAGCGTTGACCGGGAGCTGCCAGATTCAGTCGTGCGGCGCGCTGAGCCTTCCGAATGGCTCGGTCGGTGTTCTGGCCGGTGATGGTAATTCCTTTGGTTCGCGGCTTTCGTTCACCTGTAATGCCGCTGCGGGTTACGTACTGTCGGGCTCGGCGGTGCGGGAGTGTGTGGTCAGCGGCGCCTCGGTGGCATGGAATGGTACGGCTTCGTCGTGCGCCCTGTACGACTGTGGCGCGCCGGAGCTGCCGACGAACAACGGCCGTCTGGTCTCGCAGAGCGGTGGGACGACGTTTGGCGCAAGCGTCACGCTGGGCTGCGCGCCCGGATACGGCGTGGTGAGCGGAGACACGACTCGCACCTGCGGAATCGGCGGATGGAGCGGCACGCTGCCGGTGTGTGCGCCTCTGGCGTGCCCGTCGGTGGCGAGCGGCGGTCCCGCGTTCGTTGCCAATGCCACCATTGTCAGTGGAGACCCTGCGGGGCTGTTTGGTGGTCCGGCTGTCACGTGGGATTGCAACGAGGGTTATCGCCTTACGGCGGGCAACCTGACGCGCAGCTGCGAAGTCAGCGGTGGCGGCGTGGCGTGGACGGGCACGACCCCGGTATGCACGCGCATCAGCTGCGCACCGCTCAATGGTGGCGCGCTGGCCAATGGTCAGGTGCTTTCGCCGGCCGGTGCTCTGCCCGCGACACTCGATTACAACCAGACCATCCAGTACGGCTGTAACAACGGCTTCGACCCGGTGGGTTCGTTTGAGCTTCGCTGCACGGGCGCAACCGATGCTGGCGGTAATATTGTCAATAACGGCTGGAACAACCCGCTGCCCACGTGCGAGGCAGGCAGCTGCGGTGAGCTTCCGGTGGTGGCCAACTCGACGCGCGTATGGAACGGCTCGAACGCAGTGAACGTGGGCTCTGTGACCTACACCTGCATCAACCCTGGGTACAACCGGACCTCGGGCAACCTGTCTCGCCAGTGTCTGCCTACGGGAGTGGGTGCAGAACGTCAGTGGACCGGCACCTCGCCCGTGTGTACACCAGTGACGTGCCCGTCGCTGAGCACTCCGACCGGTCAGCTGGCCACAGGTGACACGACCAACTTCGATTTTGGTGCGCTGCGCACGTTCGAGTGCAATCCGGCGATTGGCTACGTATTGCCGAGCGGTGCGACAGAGTCTGACCTGAACGTGAGCTGCAACGCGTCGGGTGATAACTCGACCGGTGTGTGGAGCACGCCGGCCCGCGCTTGCGAACGGGTGACCTGTCCCGTGTTGCCTGCACCTGGCAACGGTGGGTCGTGGTCGCGCACGTCGGGCGATGTCTCGGGCGGCGGTGCTCCCTTCTTTGGTGCTGCCTACACGGTCAGCTGTCCATCGGGTTACGTGATTCAGGGCGAGGCCAGCCGCACGTGCGGGCTCTCCGGCTGGTCGGGCAACCCGACGGCGACGACCTGTGTGCCGGCGTCGTGTGGCACGGCTGCTCCTTCGGTGTTGTCGCCGGCCGGCGTAGGTCCGTCACCGTCGATCGTGACTGCCGGTGGCGCACCGTCAACCGGCCTGACCGGTGACCGTGCCGTGTACAGCTGTCCGGCAGGCTGGGAGTTCTCGGGCGGCGGTGCGACCTACGAGCGCACCTGTACGGCCAACGCGGGCACCGATACCTCGAGCTGGTCGGGCACGCCCGCTACCTGCGTGCGTCGTACGTGCTCTGCGCTGACGGCACCGACGAATGGTGCGTTGTCGAGCGCGAACCGGGCCTATGAAACGACCGTCAACTTCAGCTGCGACACGGGCTATCGGCGCAACGGCGCTGCTTCGGCCACCTGTCAGCTGAACGGTGCCGGGCCGGGTGTCACGTGGAGTGCAAACGTACCCACCTGCGAGCGCATCACCTGCGACCCGAGCACGCAGCCTGCGGTGGTGACCGGTCGTACGCCCCCCGCTTCGTGGCCCAATCCCGCGGTGGTGGCGACCTCGACGCCAGGCAGCGCCTCGACGGCCACGCATACGTGTGCGGGTGGTTATTCGGTGCAATCTGGTGCCGGCGGTCAGGTGTGTCAGACCAGTGATAACATCACCGGCGCCTGGGCGTGGTCGGCAGGAGAGCTGGTGTGTGCGGAGCGCAGCTGCTCAGCGACTCCGCCTACCCGGTCGACCTTCGTGGTTCCGTCTGGTCCGGTGGGCGACTCGACGCTGGGTGGTCAGTACACGTACACCTGCCAGTCGGGCTACTACCTGACCAGCAGCAGTGCGTCGGGCAACACGCGCGTGTCCACATGCAGCTACAACGCCGGGACAGACACGATGGAGTGGAGCGCCACAACCGCCTGTGTGCCCGTATCGTGCGGCGCGTTCACTGCGAGTGCGCCCAACAATACGACCGGCGGCGTCAGCTACAACACCGATGGTCAGGGCTCTCAGCTTCTGGGAAGCACCGCCCAGTGGAACTGCGCCACGGGATTTGATTCCAATGGCGACACGGCAGGCGGAGCGACTGTCGCCGTGGCCACCTGTGGTGCGACGGGCACGTGGAGCGTTACACAGACCTGCCAGCCGGTGTCGTGTCCGGCTACGCTGCCGACGGTCGCCAATACGACCGGGGCGCCGACGGGGTCCGGGTTTGCTCCCGCCAGCACGCGGGTCTGGACGTGCAGCGACGGCTTCGTGAATACGGGCAACACGGCACGCACCGTAACGGCGACCTGCGCCGGCGCTGCCACGGGTACCTGGAATGTGGTGGGTTCCTGCTCGCAGGTGACCTGCGGTTCGCTTGCGCCCACGGGCAATCAGAGCACCACGCCCAACACCACGCAGAACTGGGGCGCTACCGCTGATCTGGGTTGCAACAACGGTTGGTGGACCGGTGCAGGCGGAAACCTGACCGTGTACTGCGGCTACGGTGGAGCACTCAACTCGACGACGGGCTCGTGGCGAATCACGAGCACGGGCGGCAGCACGACGTTCACCCGGCCGGCCTGTACCACCGCTCAGGTGTGTCAGGACATGGGTGACAACGCCGCGCAGTGGGACGCTGCGGTTGTGTACAGCGCTGGTACAGCCAACAACCGGCCCGTCGCCTCTACGGGTACGGAGCGTTGTCTGGCGGGTACGACGGAGGGGACGGCCGGTACAACGGTGCATACGTGCACTGCCGCAACCGGAACAAACCAGTTTGCGAACTGGGTAACCTCCGGTCCATCGACCTTCACGCGACGAACCTGCACCAACGCGACAGCAGCCGCCAACGCATGTCGGCAGGCCTATGGCGCCCAGTTCGTAGACCACACCGTGTTGCAGCGCGATCCCCCGCTGTTGTTCGAGTGTGAGTGCGCGACCGGTTACTCCAGCAGCGCAACGTTGTCGGCTGATGTGGCACCGACGACGTGTCAACCCGCGTGCGGTAACAACACCACGCTGGTGGACGCACCTCAGATTGGCGAGGCGTGCGACTATGGTTCCAGCTGCAATACGGTTGATCCTCCAGCGGTATGCCCGAACAAGTGCGAGGGCGTGGCATGCAATACCCGGTCCGTCTGCCGCCCCAATGTGACCTCCGGCATTTGCGAGATTCCGGCAGGCGTTAGTCCCAACCCCCGCTGCGACGACGGCGGTGACAACGACGGCGACGGCCTCGTGGACTGCTTTGACCCGGATTGTTCAGGCGTGGGTGAGTGTCCGAGCTGGGCTGGTTCGTGCGGCATCGATGCCTACGTCGGCTCTGGTCAGACCGGACTGGGTGCGTTGCAGCCGAGCTGGTTCAACTGGAGGGCGCAGTTCACGAGCGGCGAGCAGTACAACGTGGCCAACACCAACGCTGACTACGCCGTGTTGTGGCGTGCTCCGCACACCGGTACATGGGAGTTCAACACCTGTCAGCTGGCCACGGGTGTGGGCATCTCGGTGCGCGGTGGTTCGCGTATCCCGAACAGCGCCTTCACCGCTTCCGCCAGTTATTCAGGTACGTTTGGCCGCCCACAGCAGGCCCGGTTGTGGAACCTGGCCACGGGGGGCAATGGTGGCTGGGCTGCAGCCTCTGGGAACAACTGGCTGCAGGTCGATCTCGGTGCCGCTGTGTCCATCGGCGCGATCGGAACTCAGGGCCATGCCGAATACACCGAGTGGATGGCATCGTACTGGTTGTTGTACTCCGCCGACAATGTCACGTGGCGTAACGCACGAACCGACGCTGTCGTGACGATCAATGCTGCCGCCACCGCCACCTACGGAAGCAATGCTGGGGACTGGTTCAGTGGTAACTCTGACCAGTCGACAATCGTGTAC
>JAGWVZ010000596.1 GCA_018970625.1 Myxococcales bacterium
CACCCACCAGCCCTTCGCTCCGACGAGTAAAGCGGGCAAACGTACGGGGGCTACCGGTCATGGAGTGTACGATGCGCGCTCCGACTTCAGGTGCCATGGCAGCGATAGTCGCCCGCATCTGTTGCTGAATCTCTTCGATCCGCGCCCCCGTCGCCGTCTCATCCAGCTCGCGCAGGCTGCTGAGCCTGACGTGTGTACTGACCGTGGCTGTCTGCACACCGTCCGGCCCGCGTGGTCCATCCGTGGCACCCGACATGGAGACGAAGACGTGATTTCCATCCACAAAGGGACCAGAAGCGTCGTTGATCAACTGCAGGTGATGGGCAAACTCAGCTCCATCCGGCTCCAACTGCAGATACAACATGCAAGCGCCCCAGCCAGCCTCAACCTGATGCTGCAGCCGGGTGGCCAAAGATCCGAGCGAACATTCAGAACCCAGCAGGTCACGCAGCGCACCCGGTAGTACATTCGCCACGACATGCCGCGCCCGTATCGTGGTCGATCGCGACACGATCTCCCAACCGTCATTCAACCGCCGAAGCGACCGCACCCGATCCGGCATCCGGACGTCCGTACCGAGAGAACGAAGGGCCTCCACAATCGACATGGACAACGTCCCAACGCCGCCGCGAATGTGGCCCGTTCCCCGATAAAAATAGTCCATCGCGCTCAGCGCAATTGGCGCCTCGGCCTCTGCAGCCGAGGTCTGCACCGTGATCTGACACACCGCGTTTGCCAACACCATGAACGGCTCGCATTTGTGCAGCCCATAGCGCTCAATCACCCGCCCGAGCCGGCGTCCGACGAGCGTCGCTATCCTGAGGTAAGCCGGCAGGGAACGCAGGTGCTTCCACATCATCGCGTTTAGCGGTGGCAGAAGACATGGCTCGTTCAAGGTCGGCCACAACGCATCGGCAACCTCACGCTGCAGAGCAAAAAATCCATGTATTCCAGCGGCATGCCCCGGTGCGAGCCTGCAAAGTTGTTGAATGACGTCATCCCGGTCCGTTCCGATCCGCAGGCTACCAGCGGAAGAGCGAATGCTGACCATCGGATTTAACGGCTGAAATTCCACGGGAAGGCTGTACGTCTGCACCCAGCGAGTCATGAGACCGTTGGGTGCAAAACCCGAAAACAAAGTAGCGCCCGACTCGTACCGCGCACCTGCTCGCTGAAACGTGCTTGCACAGCCGCCCGCATAGTTGAGCGCCTCGAACAACACGGTTCGTGCACCCAGCTCCTGCGCCCGCAAGGCGGCAGACAGGCCCCCAAACCCGGCACCAACCACGGCGACATCGTACATTTGTCCTCTGCAATGGTGTGTTCAGGTCGAATCACACGATCTTCGACGCCGCAGGCATCTGTGGCGAAGCGACGGAAGCATCGGGCTGATCTCTGGCGCTGCCCTAGCGCGCTTTCAGGTCGGCCAATCCGCCGTCAACCCCGAGAATCTGACCCGTCAGCCAGCTCTGGTCCGGGTGCATCAGGAACACGATCGCACGCGCGATGTCTTCGGGGGTGCCCGCGCGCCGCAGCGCATGCAGCTGTAGAGAACCCTTTAGCACCGTCTCATTTTCGGTCAGGCTACGCGTCAGCGGCGTAGCGGTCAGTCCGGGGGCTACCGCGTTCACTCGAATGTTGCGCGGCGCGTAGCTGGTAGCTGCCGAGAGCACCAGGCCGTTGATTCCGCCCTTGGCGGCTGCGATCGCCTCATGATTGGCAAGTCCGATTCGGGCAGCCGCAGAAGAGACCAGCACAACGCTCCCACCTTCGCGGTCGATGTGCTGCGTCGCTGCATGAACCGTCGAAAAGGCCGTGGTCAAACTGGCAGCGATCACACTGGCGTACTCTTCCGAAGAGGTTCGATGCGCCGCCTTCAACAACAACGACCCGGCGCAGTTTACGGCTCCATACAGAGGTGCAACGGTCTCGGCCGCCCACTTCATGCAAGCGGTGGTCGCCGAAAAGTCTGTTGCGTCCACCTCATACGGAACAGCTCCACACTCCAGGGCCAGCGCCTGAAGCGACTCCAGCTTACGACCGGCAGCAACAACGTGGAAGCCTACCTGACGCAGCTGACGAACGACCGCGCCTCCCACTCCACCAGAGGCGCCAATGACAACAATCGAACGATTATGCAGCATACAGATCTCGGTTGAATCTTTTGCGAGCGTTAACGGGCGCGCGACTGACGAAGCCGCTGCGCCCAGGCAGACAGTTCAGCCATGCTTCGCACGGTATCGACGCCCTGCACTTCACCTGGTGCGCCCATACCGCCCACAACGATTCGGATGTCTGTCGGCAGCCGCGAGCGAAGCATTCGAAGCGCATCGCGAACCCGAACGGTATCTGCAGCCTGACTAACACTCAGCAGAACACCTGCGGCATCGGATTGACGGGCTCCGCCCTCAATGTCCGAAATCGGTGTGTCGCTACCCAGAAACGTAATTTTGCAACCCGCGAGCGCCACAACCGACGTCGCCATATGAAGCCCGAGCGCGTGCCGCTCGCCCGGCAGTGTGGCACACACTACCGATGGCCCACGGGCAGTGTCCGAGAGCGGACGCCAGGTCGAGGTAAGAAAGTCCCGCAGACGCTCCGAGGCAAAATGCTCATGATACACGTCGATCGCGCCGGTCACCCACGACTCGCCAAGCTCATGCAGAAACGGACCCACGCGCTCAGACAAAAACCG
>JAGWVZ010000597.1 GCA_018970625.1 Myxococcales bacterium
GAAGATGGTGTAGGACACGAGAATTGCGGTCGTTAAGAGGGCTGATTCGCGTAACTTTCGATCCAGAATACCGGGCAGGAGCGCAAGAACGGCCAGAATGCTCCACGGCATGAACCAGAACAGGCCGTTCGAGGGCGCGAAGTAGCTGCCCCACAGCGCGCGCGGCTGCACCCGGGCGAGCCCGAAAAATCCCTCGCTCACGGACTCGGCGAACTCCGGATTCTCGAGGTGTGCGTATGCGGTCTCGAACGGCCCACCAAACACCATGTGATAAGCGATCAGGGCGAGCATGGGCGGGGTGGCTCCTGCCAGGTGACCAAGCACAAAACGCGCGTGGTGACGGCAGGTTAGCGTTCCCCACACGGCGAGTATCAGTCCACCGATCGCAGCGGGATACTCCATGCAGACAGCGGAACCCAGAAGAAAGCCAGACAGTGCAGGGATCCACCACGCTTCGGGCGATTCCCGGTGTCGCAGCATGAGGAAATAGGAGCCGCACAGAGCGGCTGCGATGGCGCTGTGACTCGCGAAGAGCATCACGTAGGGGTAGAACGTGGAACCCACCCCGAGCAGCACGATGCCAGTGACCTGCAACGTCGCGTGTCGAGAGACCGTTCGCATGTGCGCCGCGAAGGCGAAGAGGAAGAACACGCATGGCAGTAACGACCCGCTGAGCCGGCAGGCCCAGACAGCCCCTTCGCGCGTGACAGCGGAATCTGTGACAGCGCAGAGAGTGGAGTACAGCCAGTAACCCGGTATGCCCAGATAGGATGTACCAGGCGCTTTACCGGCATACATGAGACCGTGAATGGTGGCCTTGTCGTTCACATAGCCCCATTCCGCGATCACCGGATCGATCGCCATGGTGCCGAAGTCGACCATTGCGCGCGTCATATAGACACGCACATTCTCGTTCGGGTTGTTGAGGGCGTCGAAGTAGGGCACCGGCAACAGGTAGGCGAACACGAGCAGTGCGCAGACCAGCCAGACCAGCCAGGTCAGTGTCGGCTTATTTTCGCGTGAGGCGGTCATGGGGCCTCGGCACGGTGTACGGCGCGCAATGACCAGCAAAGGTGTCGCACTCCGGCTGCGGCAGCCTCGAACTCAATGGCCAGCGGGCCCGAGTGGTTGGCTGGAAGCGCGACATCAACGGGCCGCCGCCCACGCTGTCGCTGGGCCGCAAATTCTTCAACCATCGAGCCCGCTCGAAGCCGAATGGACACACGGGAACCGTCGGGCACCCCCGCGGCGTAGTCGGTGAGGGCGTACCAGCCCACGATTCGGTTCGCCCCAGTCACATCAGGCCATGTGACACGCAGCACACCGTCGTCCACGGGATGCGACCAGACACACCGGTGCGGCTGCCCTGCGAGCATTTCGCTGGTGAGTCCTACAAATACCCAGTCCGCATGTGGGCATTGAAAACGACTGCCATTCCATGGGCACCCGATGACCGATCCGTCGTCCATGAACGTGTCCACGGTAGCCAGCGGCAGCCATGCGACCAGGTCGTGCATCGTCGTATCCCGCCGCTGGAACTGAACGACCTCAACGAATGATTCGCCCAGAGTCTGGGTGAAGATGGTCTGGCCCTGCAGACGGAAAAATCGTGCGACACTGTGGAGTTGTTCATCCACGTGGCCGGTCAGGATCACACGCCGCAGGCGGTCGGTTTCGAGTGGCACACGCGAAGTGGCGATCGCAGTCGAGCGGTTGAAATGAACGGTCTCAAGGTGCGCGCCGTGAGACGTGACAATAACAGAATCGCCAGGGACGGTCAGTGACTGCACCAACCCCGCCGCTTGTGGCACCGGCAGCAGCCGCTCGCCGAAAGCGAGCCAGACTGCAGCAAACACCGCACAGCAGACCAGTGCAGAGGAGAGGGTGGCGATGAGGTAGCGCAACGCAATGACAGGTTAGGGAAAACAGTCCTGTCCCTTACGCCAAAGTCGGCGCGTCGGCAAACGTCTCAAGGCGGGCGAGGGCGATCAATCGGATTGAACGAACAGGCAACTGTGCTAGTCGCCGCGCGCCCGCCCTTTGTAAGGTGGTGGTCACGAGATATCGCAATGGTTCACACGGAAGGTTGGTATGTACAAGGCCATCGCCGAGACAGATCCCGAGATTTACGCACTGATTGGGTCCGAGGTGCAGTTGCAGGCTTCGACCCTTCGAATGATCGCCAGCGAGAACTATGCGTCCTCCGCTGTTCAGCAGGCGGTCGGCTCGCCGCTGGCCAACAAATACAGCGAAGGCTACGCAGGGCGTCGGTACTACGAAGGGCAGCAGGTCATCGACCAGGTCGAGACGCTCGCCGTCAACCGGGTAAAGCAGATTTTTGGTGCCGAACACGTGAATGTGCAGCCGTACTCCGGTTCGCCGGCGAATCTGGCCGTCTATTATGCACTGTGCGAAGTAGGGGACCCTGTCATGGGGCTAGGCCTCTCGCACGGAGGTCACCTGACGCATGGCTGGAACGTGAACTTCTCGGGTCGCTGGTTCAATGCGACCCAGTATCCCGTAGAGCGGTCAACGGAGCTGATCGATTACGCGGAGGTGCGCCGTCTGGCTCGCGAAACGAAACCCAAAATGATCATCGGTGGCATTACGGCCTACCCCCGCGTCGTGGAGTGGGGCATTTTCCGCGAGATAGCCGACGAGGTTGGAGCGCAGCTGGTGGCAGACATCGCACA
>JAGWVZ010000598.1 GCA_018970625.1 Myxococcales bacterium
GGACTGGTCGCGCGAAGTGCGCCAGCTTACGGCCCGCCGCGGCGTGGATCTCTGCGTGGACAGCGTGGGAAAGGCGATTCACGGCTCCTGCATCAAGAGCCTGGCGCGCGGTGGGACCTTTGCGACCTGTGGTGCGACGACTGGGCCCGACGCGACCACAGACCTCACGCGCATCTTCTGGAACCAGTTGCGCTTGGTGGGCTCCACCATGGGCGACATGCGCGAGTTCCGCGAGGTCGTCTCGCTGTTCCGCTCGGGAGCGATCCAGCCGACCATCGACCAGGTGTTTGCCGCACAGGATGGCGTGCACGCGTTTGCGCGCCTTGAAGCGGGGGAGCAGTTTGGCAAACTGGTCGTGGACTGGCGAAAGGGCTGAGAACCAGGAGGGTTCTCGCCTCGGGCGTTCGACAATTGATTTCCCCGTAAATGCGTCAGCTGCATGTCGTGGCGCTGCCCAGCAGGGGTATACTTCCGCTTCACGAGGCCCCCGACCGAATGAGTCAGCCGACCGCAACCGCTCCCGCCCGTCCCACACCCAAGCCGAGCACGCCCACCGAGACGCTGCCCCCTTGGAATGTGCTTCTGCACAACGACGAGGTGAACGAGATGGGATTCGTCATCGAGTCCCTCTGTCGGTTTGCTCGTCTGAGCGTTCCGGCTGCCACGCGATGCACCATGGAGGCGCATAAGAAGGGACTTTCCCTTGTTTTGTCGACTCACAAGGAGCACGCGGAACTGGTTGCCGAACAGCTTGCGTCGCTGCGGCTTACCGTCACCATTGAACCGGCGGTTTGACGGTCTTTTCGCCTTCGCGCGATAAGAAGCGGTGCACTGCGCGCCACGGGAATGTGTTATCAGTCGATTCATTATTCTCGGACGTGCCAATAACAATATTGTGCGCTTTCTCGCGTAACTTCTGCCCTTTGGTCGAGAGAGTTATGTCGGTTTCGTGACAATCTCGTGAGTGCGTCCGTGTTCCATCCGATCACGGACCTGAATTTTGGAAAGTCGCGTCGATATCGCGCGCTGTCTCAACACAGCTCGCGACCCCGACGCGAGAGGCGAACCCGTCCGTTTCGGAGTTCGTGAGGTATGGCAGGCTTCGGTCGAGTGACCGACGCCTTGAGAAGACAAGGTCCAGATGCGGACCGTTTCTAGGAGCGATGCGATGCGAAACATCAGCTGTAAGTACCTGGCCGTGACGGCCGTCCTCGCGACGGCTGGCTTCACGTCCCTGGCAATGGGCCAGGTCGCCAACGACGAGTGCACCGGCGCGACCGCGCTGACCGCGGGCGTTCCCGCGCCGTGCGACACCACCAACGCCACCGCGAGCGCGAATCCAGCGCCGACCGACGCCCAGTGCACCGGCACCTTCCTTGACTGGGGTACCGGCAACAAGGACGTGTGGTACTCGTACACCGCGACCGCCAACGGCACCGTCGACATCTCGACCTGCCTCACGGGCGGCTTCGACACCTCGATCGTGCTCTACTCGGGCTCGTGCGCTGCTCTCACCCAGGTCGCCTGCAACGGCGACGCTCCGGCTGACGCCGCCTGCCAGGCGTTCTTCTCGAAGATCACCGGCTACGGCGTGACCGCTGGCTCGACCTACTACCTCCGCGTCGGCGGATGGAACGGCGTCGAGTTCGGTCTCGCCCAGATCCTCCTGACCTTCACTCCTGCTGCGGTCGGCTGCCCGGCCACCGGTGGCTGCGGCGTCGTTCACGCGACCCCTGGCTGCTCGGATGCCACCTGCTGCACCGCCGTCTGCGCTGCGAACCCGCTCTGCTGCGAAATCGGCTGGGACCAGACCTGCGTCGACGGCGCTGTCGCTGCCTGCGGCATCTTCGTCTACAACTGCCTCGCGCCGAATCCGGCCGCTCCGAACGACTGCGCCACGAACGCGACCGTGTTCTCGGGTGACACCGCCTTCCCGGGTGTCGATCTGACGGGTTGCAACACCGACGGCCCGAATCACCCGGCCGCGACCTGCGCCTCGGGCAACGACACCTTCTTCAATGATCGCTGGTACCGCGTCCAGGCCCAGGCGAACGGAACGATGCGCGCATACACCTGCGGCGCGTCGACCTTCGACTCGAAGCTCGCGATCTACAAGATGGGCACCAACCCGGCGACGTTTGACTACAACACGCTGAACCAGGCGACCGTGCTCGTCGGCTGCAACGACGACGGCGACGCCGCCTGCCAGGTCAACGCGACCTTCGCGTCGGACCTCAGCGTCAATGTCGTCCAGGGCAACTGGTACCTCGTTCGTCTCGCGACCTACGACTTCCCGGGCGTCTGCACCCTGACCATCAACATGCCCGAGCCGTGCGCGCTTCCCGCGCAGACCGGCACCGAGGCCGAGGCGTGCGGTTCGGCTTCGAACAACGGCTGCAACGGCACTGGCCAGACGCAGGACATCGTCCTCGGCTCGCGCATCCGCGGCACCATCTTCACGGGAACCGACCCGACCACCGGCAACAACACGCGCGACACCGACTTCTACAAGCTCGTGGTCACGCAGGACGTCAACGTCACCGTGAACATCTACGCGGCGTCGTTCGTGACGGGTCTGATCCTCTCGGGTGATATCGCGGTCGCTGGCTGCACGGCTGTGAATGTCGTCGGCTCGACCACGGGCAACTGCCCGTCGACCGGTCAGGTCTGCCTCAACCCGGGAACCTACTACA
>JAGWVZ010000599.1 GCA_018970625.1 Myxococcales bacterium
CTGGCAGTGGTACGGACGAAAGCCGGTGCTGGCTTGTTCGAACCTGCGCTGCGCGCGTTGTGGCGCCGATGTGCTCGCCGACGCGGATGCGCCGGAGTCTGCGCTGCCCGACGATGCCGCCGAGCGAGCCGCCGACGCTGCCGCCGCCAACGAGGCGCACCTGGGCATTTTTCGCTGTCGTTGTTCGGTGGCGGCGATTCCGTTCGCCGTATCGACGCGGGCCATGCGTGAACAGGGGCGCGAGCTGGTCTTGCCACCTGTGCACTGGGTATGTGCGGGGCACGCCCCCGTTGCGCTGCCGGTGCAGGTCGCAGGCTTTAGCGTCGCCGACCCCGATTCGCTGGCCGATGCGTTACGGGCGAGTGCCCGGGACGCCAACGACGCGTCGCACGTCGCAGTGGCCGCGCTGGTGTATACGGTGCAGGGCGGTCCACTGCATGATCCTGCGCTTCGGGTGCTTCGCGAAGCAGTGATTGACGAAGAGCTGACTTTTCGTAGCGCGGCGACTCACTTCTGGCGTCTGCACCCCCATGAGGATGACGAAGGGTGCCTGCTGCGTGCCATGCAGGAACATCGCTATCTGTTTATGGAAGTGCAGGACCCCGCGTCGCCGGGCTCCACACTCGAATCCGCGCTGGTCAGGGCGCTCTCCCGCCGACTTTTTCGGACGTCGGCCGCGAGCGCGGACGTGCTCCATGTGTTGCGGGAGTTCGCGCTGCGTTCGGTGGACTCGGACTTTGTGGTGGCGTGTCTGGTGGAACACGACGTTGACTGGGTGCTGCAGCATGCAGCTACGCTCATGAGTACTACCGCGGCATCGGCGTCACGGCTGCGTTTGGCGCTCAAGCGGCGTGGGATTGACCCGGCGCGCCTGCCGCTGGACACGCTGGCGCTGAGTCGCACGCCCGGTTCGGCCTGAACGTCGCTCGTGGGCGGGTTGCACGGCTGAATCAACGGACCGGTGCGGCGTGTGCAACGCCCTGCTGTCGCGATTTGCAAACACAACGGCGCGCAGCTAGGTGTGTGCATGTCGAGCCCCTACATCGTCATTGTCTCTCGCTGGTGTGCCATGCTGAACCGTCATCTGGTCATGATCGCGTCGCTTTTTCTGTCTTCCGTCGCAGCGTGCAGCGATGAGGAAGAGCTGGTTCCCGACGCGGATTCTGATGTGGTTTCGGATGTTTCCGATGGTTCTGGCGGCGACGTCGAGCCCGACAGCGACGCCGATGTGACCGAAACCGACCTCGGCGACGCGCCGGATGGTTCAGGCATCGACGCTGCCGATGTGGCCGAGGATACGAGCGAGGATACGGAAGTCGCCGACGTGCAGACCGACACGAGCGACGCGACTGACGCGACCGACGCGACTGACGCGGTCGAGCCGGACGACACCACCAGCGATACCGACGCAGGCACTCCCGTGGTCCCGACAGGGGATTGCGCGCGCGACGCCGATTGCGGCGACGGGGTCTGCCTGCCCATCAACGGCATCGAGGGCGGTTGGCGGAGCTGTCAGACCGCACCCTTTGAAGCGGAGTTCTGCCCTGATCCGGGCGGTGCGTTCGAGAGTGAGTGCTGCAACTCGACGGAGTGTAATGGCGGCGCGGGCTCGATTTGCGTGCGTGGTCCGCTGTTCTATTGCGGTGGGGCCTTCCCCGGGGAGTACAACCTGTGCGCGACCCCGGCGTGTACCACGAACACCGATTGTGCGGACGGCAATTTCTGTCTGAGCGGTGGCTTTTACGGCGAGCCGGCTGCGGTGTGTGCGCCCGACGGCTGCTCGACTCACGCAGATTGCACCGATGGGCCGGGCGGACAGTGTCGCCCGTTCTTTACCGAGTGCGGCAACCGATTTGATGGCCTGCACTGTACGTACGAAGATTCGGCGTGCCGCAGCAGCGCGGATTGTCCGCCGGCAGAAGGGTTTCCGCAGGTTTGTCAGTGGGATATCGGTGCGGGTGAGAGTGTCTGCGTGCCGTCGATTCCGCGTCCGTAACTCCGCCCTTGCGCACAGCTTGCGTAGAATACGACCGCGCGGCAGGGCGGAATTACGCCCGGACGGGAGCGTGACTTGACGAGCGGCGCGCGCACGCGCAGAACGGTGCCGGATGTACGTTCCGTTGTTTACCCTCTCGCCACCAAATGCCATGCCATCGTTTGACGTTGTCTCGGAAGTGAACATGCAGGAAGTGACCAACGCGGTCGCTCAGGCGCAGAAAGAAATTGATACGCGCTACGACTTCAAGGGCATCGAGACCCTGATCGAGCTCGTGGAGAGTACCCTGACGGTGCGCACTGCCAGCGATCAGAAGCTGGAGGCCGTGCGCGAGGTGCTGCGCGCGAAACTCATGAAGCGCAGCGTTCCGGTGGATAATCTGGACTACGGCAAAGTCGAAGCGGCGACCGGTCGCTCGGTCCGTCAGGTGATCACCATCAAGCAGGGGATTGAGGTCGATAAGGCGAAAGAAATCGTGAAGTTCATCAAAGACACCAAAATGAAGGTGCAGGCGTCGATTCAGGGCGATGTGGTGCGAGTATCGGGAAAGAGTCGCGACGACCTGCAGGACTGCATTCAGCAGTTGAAGGCGAAAGATTTTAGCCTGAGTCTGCAATTCAAGAATTTCCGGGACTGACAACATGTCCAATTTCGCGCTTATCGGCGCCGCAGGTTTTGTGGCACCTCGACATAT
>JAGWVZ010000600.1 GCA_018970625.1 Myxococcales bacterium
CCGAACGTAACGGTAAGGCCACGAACCGTCAGTCTGACTCGGTCGCCAAACGTGAAATCAGCGACTCGCCCATCACGCAGAACCAGAATTCCGCCGGTGTCATCCTCGATCACGAAGGAGCCATAGAAGCGTTCATCCTGTCCACAGACCGGGGTTTTGACATACTGGCGAGGGTGCAGTGTGACGACCCCCTCGATCACCATGGGCAAACCGGGAGCAACCACAGCCCCTCCGCCCTGGCACTGGTCACCGCTCGGGACGTCACCATCCGCCACAAACAGATTAGGCTCGGTGAGCGAGATAGCCCCATCCGGCAGCAAGGCGATCAGGTCTGCAATTCCGGGTTCACCAGCGCGGGGACGTCCGTATGTGGTAGCCTCCGACCGCTCTGCAAAAACAACGGGCTCGTCGACCGGAATCTGGACGACAGAGCCGTCGCCGACACCCCAGTCAGTCAGCGGAGGTTGGCCGTGGTCAGATGAACAGGCGGCTAACGAGATTACCAGCGCACCAGCAACCACCGGCAACAGAACAAGCCTGCAAAGAGTCACGATACGGCCCAGGGCTCAAGTCTGACGAGAGAAAAGACGCAACAGGGGTTGAGGCTCAGCGAGCCTCAAAGATCCAGTCAAAGTTCACCGCATTGAACTGAACGGCATTTGAGAAGATGCCCACAGGTCCGACGTAGGTGACGCAGTCACCAGGCTCAAGGAAGGTACTGGACGAGCGCAGCTCGTAGTCGCCGAACTCGGTTTCCAGCGTCCAGCATCGAGCGCGCCCGCCGCACGTGTCGCCGGCCCCGGCAATACGACCGGCGACCCGAATCAGTCGATTCACATCGGCGGCGGTCAACTCGGCAGTCGCATCCTGAATGTACACCTCCTGATCCACGTCTCCAAGCGTCCATCCGGTAGCCGACCGAATCCGTGGGGCGTTGAAGTTGTTCTCGACCAGCGTGGTCGTGAAGGAGATTCGTGAGCCGACGCGAATCGGGAACGTCGGCTGATCCAATGCAGGATCCGCAAAATCCAGTTCTACCTCGATGGAGCCCGTGCCATCTGAAACCCAGAAGTTGTTGCGATTGGCCGTGGTCGGCGGGTCGGAAGACCCATTGTAGAAGCTGGTCGCGACGACCGTCGCGTTGGTGACAGTAAACGCCTCGGTGGTGTTGAACGGCGCTGCATTGGCAGCGAGGGCTGCAGCGACGATGGTTCCCACGCCGGCATCGTAACTCGCATCGTAGGGAGTAAACCTGGGGGCTCCCCCGTTTGGTTCGGCCGTGTCATCAATCGACACCTGACCGGTAAAATTGGTGTCAATTGCGCAGGGCGCTGTGACGACATCCGGGTCTGTCGTTGTGTCCTGCGTTCCACCATCCTGCGTGGTAGCGTCGGTCGGCGCTGCGTCGGGCGTTACCGCATCAGTCGCGGTGGTATCGTCCGGGCCGGCATCCGGCGTCACGGTGCCAGTGTCAGTGTCGGTTTCCGGGGCAACCGTGTCCTCGGCTACGCTGCTGTCCGGCGTCGTATCCGCGGTGCCGTTGCCGGTGTCTGTGGGTGTGACACCGGTGTCGCTCGCAGCCGGATCGGTAGGACTGTCGGAACATGCAACCAGGCTGGCGACCAACAGGAAGGTAACAGGAACGCGGACTTTCATAGGACACCAGGTGTAGGGACAGTGCTGTAGGAAAAACACAGGGACGAACATCGTCTACCGGTCAGCTGTCACAAACCGGTGACTGTTCGCTGACGGTTTTCAAAATCAGTTGGTGTGCGTAACCCGACGCCGCGATGCAAGTCAACGCCGGAACCCGGATTTTGCCGTGGATTTCTTCGGCGAGCGTCGATAGCGTCAACCGAAGCCCGTCCAACGCACAGGTTCTGATGCCATCCTTGACTCTGCCCTTCCAGCACGCTTTTCGCCCCACGCGCAGCTACTGCTGTCTGCTGCTGCTACTGACGTCCTGTTCAGGCTCTGTCGCGGATCCGGCAGCAGGCAACGTGCCTCCACCGCAGGACGTCGTCGATTCAGGACAGCCAGAGCAGGATACGGCGGTCGAAACCCCTGACGCTGCGGCGTCGTCCGACGGACAGGTCCTGCCTGACAGCACACTGGAAGATGTGGTGTCGACCGATCTGGCGGAACGCGACGTGGCGCCGTCGCAACCAAACATCCGCATCGCCACCTGGAACGTGGAGCGCATGTTCGACATGGTCTGCGATTCGTCCAGTTGCAGCGCTGACTCTTTCGAAGCGGTCTATTCGTCGGCACAGTACAACTACAAGATCGCTCGGGTGGCTTCAGGTCTGGCGCGGCTGGACGCGGACATTGTTCTGCTTCAGGAGATTGAGAAAGAAAGCTGCCTGGAAGATATTGCGCAGCAGGCCGAGGCGCTGGGCTACAACGTTCACCTGATGGGAGAGACCGGAGGTACAGCTTCGCTGGATACCGCTATCCTCGCGCGCGGGGAGGTCCTTCTTCAGCGGGACCACGCCGACGTTCGCATCCCCAGACCGAGTGGTGGTACGACCAGTTTTTCGAGGGAATTCATGGAGGTCCACCTGCAGGTGGAGGGCACCCGGGTGGTCGTCTTCAACGCACATTTCAAGTCGCAGAATAACGATGACCCGGATCGACGTCTGGCAGAGGCACTCGCCGCGACGGAAATTGTGGATGGG
>JAGWVZ010000601.1 GCA_018970625.1 Myxococcales bacterium
CCCCGCTGACCACCGATCAACTCGCCATCTGGTCGAACAACGGTGCCTTCAATGCTCTCGGCTTCAAAGTCGAACTCCGTCTCGCGCTCATACTGCACTGTACCGGCCTGAGCCGGATCCTGTGCAAACGCCGAACTGGAAAGACCCATCAGGCAAACAAAGAGAAACAAAGAGACCTTCTTCATGGCAGTTCTCCTTCTCGGATAGTCGTCGCATGGCACTTGGACACCTGATTTTCAGACTTGTTCCACAATCGGTAACTATTTTTCATGGAAGTGACGGATCACATGCCGGTACGACTGCGGGGTCCATTTCGCCAAAGTCGGCCATGGCCGATGCGAGCTCGAACAGATTATTCAGGCGCCGCGTGACATCCTCAAAGGCCTCGTGACCACTCGCGGACGGGTTGCCCAGAAATCTTTTGTACGTGCTACACGCGAGCGCGTAATCCTGACGACCTTCCTGCTGAAGCACAGCGACATTGTAAAGAGCCGACAGGTTGTCGGGATTTGCACCCAACACCTGGTCGTACTGGGCCTGAGCCTCATCGTACATTTCGAGTCCGCGAAGCGCTGCACCAAACGACAACCGAATATCGGCGTCGTCACGAAGCAACAACGCATGCTCAAAAGCACCTGCTGCGGTGGGATAATCGCGGAACGAGAACGCCATCGCGCCCATGTTCAAAAAGGCATCGATGTACTGCGGATCCAGCTCTGCCGCCAGGCGGAAGGCCTCATACGCGCGCAACACTTCTTCCTGCTCCAGCGCCAACAAGCCCAGACGGTTGTAGAGCGACGCAGACACGATGCCCTGCTGAGCGGCGTTCTCACAAACCAGACGGGCCAGCTCGATCTGACCAATGCCCTGATAGATTTCAGCCATCTGCGTGTACGCTTCTGCGTCGATGTCTTCGAGCAGCCCGTACCGAAGTCGCTGGATGGCCGCACCATCCGGGGTCCCGTCCCCACCTTCCGGCGGAACCTGCGTGGACCGGTACAACATGCTGAGGTTAATGTTGCAACCCGGCTCAGACTCACGACGCCCCAGACATTCCTGAATCGTCGCCAGAGCGCCCTGAATGTCTCCGTCCTCCAACTGCATGAATGCCAGATTCGCGAGTCCACGAGCATACTGTGGATTCAACTCGCCGGCACGACGGTAGGCTTCTGCGGCCCCTTCCCGGTCACCCTGCTCGTAACGCATCAGTCCGATATTGAACCACGCGTCGGACAGCCCCGGATCATGCTCAAGCACCTGCTCCATCAACGCAATGATCTCCCCATACGGACGTTCGCCCGGCTGAGACTCTACAATCATCGTCGCCGCACGTTCCCAGGCGGTGTTGGCCTCAGCGGCGGCCTGCGCTGCCAGCTCTTCGGCCGTTGGTACGTACTCCGGCTCCACCGGCACTACCTCGACCGGTTCGACAGGGGTCGCCTCCAAAGGCACCGCCGGCTCATTCCCACTTTGGGGCGAACCGCAAGCCGACACTGTACCCAGCAGGGCTGTGGCCACGGTTCCGACGATGGCATGATGGAAAAAGCGGGACGACATCAACGTCTCGACTCTGTTCGGCAAACGAATCATGGGGACACCTCCGCCAACGCATGAGACGCGGCCGGCGATATCGAAGCTCCTGCGTCAGGAGTCTCCTCGGATGACTGTGCTGGAGCAGGTGCGGCAGGACGTTCAGTCACAAAGGGCGCCTCGTACCATGCATCGGACGAGTAGCCTGGCGACACGACGACCTCCGTCCCCGCCTTGAAGGTGGGGTCGAGCTCCTGATAGTAACTGGCGGCCAACTCCGCGAACGAGCTGAAATAACCAGCCGAACGTGCCGTCTCGATCGCTGCTGCGTACATATCCATGGCGATGCCCTTGTACTCCGCCGCCCTGATCTCGAGTTCCTCGCGATACACCTCTTCCTCGATCACCGACATGCCTTCCGGAATAGGCGAATCGATCACCTTCTCGAAGAACACATGATACAGGCGCCCGGTGCGGGTCAGACCCGCAACCGACCAACCCGGCGAACCAATCGGAATCACCATCGCGTAGGCCGCCTGAGCGCGTGTGCCTGCCTCCTGACTCGCCATGAATGCGGCCTGTACCGCCTCTTCGTTACCGCGGAACTCGATCGCCTCGAACTCGGCGAAGATCCGTTCGCCCAGCATAAAGTGTGCCTCCGCGGCCGCGTCACGGCCCGATGCCAGAAACGCCGCGCGTGTCTCTTCCGCAAGCCCAGCCCACAGGTCAACAGCTCCCTGGTACCATTCTGTTGCACGGTCTGGTTGTCCGCGCTGCTCGTAAATCTCGGCAATTCGGATGTGCGATTCCATCGCGCGTCCCGGCAGAATGGCCGAGTAGTCTTCAATCACGCTCTCATACTGATCCAGCGCGCGACCCGTGTCGCCCTCCTCCCGGTAAATCTCGGCGATGGTGTAGGCGGCTTCGGCGTTGGCTTGCGCCTGTTCCGGCACGTCGGCGTCATTGTAACGCATAAACGTGCGGATGTTCTGAATCGCTGCGTCGTATTCGCCAAGACCGCGACGACAGGTCGTCGCATTGATCAACGCGTCACGTACCGAGTCGCCCTGAGGAGCTCCCTCCACGTAATCTTCGTAGTACTGCGCAGCTTCCGAATACAATGCCAGGCGATAGTACGTCTGGCCCA
>JAGWVZ010000602.1 GCA_018970625.1 Myxococcales bacterium
TCGTTAAGCCCTCCTGGGCCGATGGTACTGCAAGGCTTGCCTTGTGGGAGAGTAGGTCGTCGCCGGCACCCTGATACAACACCCCGTCTGTTACTCGCAGACGGGGTGTTGGCGTTTTTGCACCACCGTTCGGACTTACGCGCCCGGTGAGGCGGGCGGCCGGAACGCGTGCTGGCCGTGAGGCGGGGGGCGCTGAGGAAGGCGCTGGCGCTGAGGTGGGCGACCCCGAGGCCGAAGCCTTGGATGATACAGGCACGCTGGTCGCTGCGCTTCGAGAGGGCTGGGTAAGAAAACCCGACGGTTGGGGCGCGGTCTTGCGGTTGCGGTGCTAACGACAACAGGGTTGCGGCGCGCAGCGACGGCTCAAGGGGTTGGCGCTTCAGCCGGGCGTAGACTTTGCGCCAGTGCGATGATGCGGGATTCCTGAGCCAGCATCGTCGCGCTGGGCCCCACGCATTTCATAAAATACATGTGCTCACCAATCGTGGTGATCGCTCCGAACAGGCGATGATCCGGCCTGCGTTCGACCGGCCCGGTCATGGTTGGTCCCTGAGCCAGATAGGTGCCGCCGGCGCGCACCAGCGTGATAGTCAGTCCATTGGCCGTTATCTCGGCCTGTTCAGCCTCTTCCTCCGCGACACCCGCCGTTGGCTCGAATTGCCGTACCCAGCGTTGCACGTTGTCCTGTGCCGTCCCGCCTCCGGCAAAGTTGAATATGGCGCATTCCGCGGGCGTGTCGCCCGTTAGGCTCCACTGAGCCAGTCGCATGTCGCTCGACGGTGGTTGCGATTGCCACTCCTGGGGCGCAACCCATGCGAGCCCCTGCGCGGAACCGGCTACGCCTTCCAGCGGCGGATGATTCGGTGGCAGCTCGCCTGCCCCTGCGACAGGGGTGGTCTCGTGAACCGCATGGACTGCGTTTTGCTCAGCGACTGGGCCGCTGTTGGCTGGCGCTGTCATCGGAGGGCCTGCCGTTTCGGACGGGGCCGGCACGATCGCTTCGCCGCCCTGCAACAGGTTCGGTTCGGTTGACTCACACCCCGCCAGCGAGACGACCCCGAGAAAAAGTTTTGCGAGTCGACGAGAGAATGAATGAATCATGGAGCAACACGGGTTGACGCAGGTCATTGTAGCACGCAAGCTAAGGGCGGCTCGCGTGCTGCCTTTGAGCAGTTCGTCTGCGAAGTGCAACCTCTCTCTCTTCTGAAGTCATCGGTTTTTCATGTTGCGGAAGGCGGCTGATCGCAGGACCCTTGGTTTCGTGGGTTTCTATTTCGTTTTGACGGCTGGCGCATGGGTCTGGGGTCCCGCCGTCTGGTGGCAGAAGTTTCTGCTCACCCCGGTGCTCGGTTATTTCTCGTGGATCTGTGCGGTGATCACGCACAACACCATCCATTGTCCTATTTTTCACGACAAGGGCTGGAACCGGCTCATGCAGATTGTGCTCACGCTCTCGTATGGCCACCCCGTGAGCGCGTTCGTTCCCGGGCACAATCTCAGTCATCATCGGTTTACACAGAAACCACAGGACGTCATGAGGACGACCAAGGTGGATCTGGGGTGGAATCTTTTGAACGTCATCCTCTTTGTGCCCAGCGTCGCCATCTCGGTGCTCCGGACAGATCTCGTCTTTGCGAAAGTGATGAAAGAGAAACGGCCGAGGTGGTTTCTTCAGTTTCGCATCGAAGGGGCGATGCTTGGGGTGGTGACGTTAGGGCTGTTGTGCCTGAACTGGCAGAACTTTCTGGCGTATTTCTGGGTTCCTCACATCATGGCGGCTTTCGGTATCATCGGTATCAATTATCTTCAGCACGATGGTTGTGATGAGGATCACCCGTACAATCACTCCCGGAACTTCACGGGGCGATTCTTCGGTTGGCTCACCTTCAACAATGGTTTCCATGGCGTGCATCACATGTATCCGTCACTTCACTGGAGCGAACTCAGGGCGGTGCACGAGAGAGAGTTGGCGCCGTACATTGCTCCCGTGCTCGATCAGCCGTCGATCCTGAAGTACATGTGGTCGGCGTTCATATGGCCCGGAAAGCGCGTTCGGTACGATGGCGCGCCGCTGGTGCTGGATAAGTCCCCGGATGTGTCGTGGGTTCGTGACGACCTTCCCCGCGATGCCAGTTACGGTGCTGAGGCTGCGGAGTGATAGTGGCTCAGCGCCATTCGGCAGCGACGAGTTCAGGCCCGCACGTCCTGTCAGCGCCGGGCACTTTGAATATGCTGTCGCAGGTTGTGGATAAACTGGGGTGACATCTGCGCTGTTACCCGGCGCTCAATGAAGTCCGGTACGGCGACTCCAGCATCCGCCACAAATACGTAGCGAACCAGAGAGCGAGTCGGGTCGGGTACCCAGGGGCAGATCAGCCAGTAGCCGTCATTTTCGACCATATCCCCACTGCCCGGGATGTAGTTCCAGGACGACGCATAGCACAGCTGGCCGTTGAGCGTTTCAGGCCGGTTGAAAATGTCGATTTGCCAGGAACGGTCCGAAAAAGGCCACGACAGGTTGGTTGTGCCTTCTCCAATAAGGTGTTGTCCGGTTCCGGAGATGACTCTGGCCTCCATCAGATCAGGCACCCATTGCACCTGACCGGCGAAATCGGCGACGACGCCAAAGACTGCGTCGGTGGTTGCATCCACCAGCGCTATAATATCACTCTAAA
>JAGWVZ010000028.1 GCA_018970625.1 Myxococcales bacterium
CAGCAATCCTGACGTGATCCTGCTGGAGCTCGGTGACGGCATCATCGGTGGCTACAACACGGGCAGCATCCTTCGTGATGCGTCGTTGCGGTCTCGCACGGCTGTGCGTGTACTTTGCGCCAACGACCTGGTCGGCGCATGGGGCGGCGCCATCTTTCTGGAAGAGCTGGGCCATCGCCCCGAGGTGATGAGCGGGCCCGTGACCGACAACGCAGTGGGCACGACCTACATTGAGCGCGAGCTGAAGGCTGCAGCCCGTAATGCACGCAGCAACGCCGAGGGCCTCGCTGCCGCAGTCGCGAAGCTGCTGAATATCTCGCTCGAGGGTTCGGCATGACCGCTCGGGTATCGATTCTCGGAGCGACAGGGTATGGCGGCGGTGAGCTGCTGCGACTCCTGCTGGCGCATCCCGGAGTCTCGGTGGTGCATGCCACCAGCCGCTCTCAGGCAGGTACCCCGGTGGGCCGCGTGCACCGTAACCTGCTGGGTTTGACGGACCTCGAGTTCAGTGCGCCGTCGATCGCGGAGCTCGCCGCATCATCGGACGTGGTGATAGGCGCGCTCCCTCATGGTGCCTCGGCAGAGACGCTCGGCGCATGTCTGGACGCCGGCCTGAGGGTAGTCGACCTGTCTGGCGATTTTCGTCTGCGCACGCCAGCGCTGTATCAGACGTATTACAAGGCCGTGCACCCACGCCCGGATCTGCTGGACCGTGCCGTTTACGGTTGCCCGGAGGTGGCTCGCGATGCGATCCGGAGCGCCGAGCTGGTCGCCAGTCCGGGATGCTTTGCGACGGCGATCAATCTGGCCCTGCTTCCGCTGGCCAGCTCGGTGTCAGGTCGTGTGCAGGTCGTGGGCATGACGGGGTCTTCGGGCTCGGGCGCCGAGGCCAGCGAAGGCACGCACCATCCGACGCGTGCGGGTACGTTGCGTCCCTATAAAGTGCTTACGCATCAGCATGTTGGTGAAGTGGTGCAGCTGGCTCGGCAGCAGGGTGCCACCGACATGGCGCTGGATTTTACGCCGGTTTCGGCGCCGCTGGTGCGAGGCATTCTGGTGGTGTTGACCGCCGCCCTGAACGTGTCTGTGAACACCGAGCAGGTCGAGCGGACCTTCCGGGAGTATTACGCCACCCATCCGTTTGTGAAGGTGCTGACGAGCCGCGAGCCGGAGTGTGCGTCGATTGCCGCTACGAATTTTGCGGAGGTTCGGGCGCGAGCCACCGGAGATGGACGGGTGCATGTGGTGTGCGCGATCGACAATCTTGTGAAAGGCGGTGCCGGGCAGGCGGTACAATCGCTGAATCTGATGCTTGGCCTGCCGGAACGCAGCGGTCTGGAGTGGACCGGAACCTGGCCCTGAGGGGAACCTCGGGTCTTCTTTTGGAGTCGAAGGTTGAAGCACTTTCTGGCGCCTGCTGATTTGACGCTCGCTGAAACGCGCGAGCTCTTCCAGATGGCTCGCGACCTGCGCGTGAATCCGATTCGGATGGATCTGCACGGCAAGTCTGTGGGGCTGCTGTTCTTTAATCCGTCGCTCCGGACACGCTCGAGCATGGACGTCGGCATCTATCAGCTGGGCGGTCATGCGCTGACGATGGATGTCGGTGTGGGAACGTGGAAGCTGGAGCACCGCGAAGGCATCGTGATGGACGGCGACTACGCCGAGCACGTGAAAGAAGCGGCGAAGGTGTTGTCGCGTTATGTGGATGCGCTGGCGATTCGGTCTTTTCCGGAGCGGGTGAGCTGGCGAGAGGATCGCAAAGATCCGATCATCAACGCGTTTGCGCGCTGGGCCGACAAACCGGTGATCAATCTGGAGGGGTCGCTTTTTCACCCCTGCCAGTCGCTGGCCGACCTGATGACCATTGAAGATCGCCTGGGCGAAACGAAGAAGCAGCCCATCGTGATTACGTGGGCCTGGCACCCCAAAGCGCTGCCGATGGCCGTCCCGAACAGTATCCTGGTAGAGGCGGCAAAGTTCGGCATGGACGTTCGCCTTTGTCATCCGGAAGGGTGGGAACTCGACCGCGAGATCATGAAGACGGCTCATCAGCTGGCCGCTGAATCGGGCGGTAGCGTAACGGTACACCATGATTTTGAGCCCCAACTGGAGGGTGCAAAGGTGGTGTACGCCAAGAGTTGGGGCAGCATCGCCAACTATCGCAACCCGGATGAGGAGGCGCGCATCAAGCTGGCACTTCGCCAGAAGTGGCGCGTGAGGATGGACCACATGGAGCGCACTGACGATGCGTTCTTTATGCATTGTTTGCCCGTTCGCCGTGGTGTGGTGGTCGATGACGAGGTGCTCGACTCCGACAGAAACGCGGCCTACGACGAAGCCGAGAACCGGCTCCATGTTCAAAAAGCACTGATGTTGCGCATGCTTGCGCGGCGCTAAGTCTATGTCTGCAGAGGTATCCGTGGAAGACATCTCCCTGTTGAAGCAATCGCTTCCGTATATTCAGCGGTTCAAGGGAACGACCTTCGTCGTGAAGCTTGGCGGCGAGGCCATGCGTGACGCCGAAACCCTGGAAGCGCTCGTCGAGGACATCTCGCTGCTGCATCTGGTGGGTATTCGGCTGGTCATTGTGCACGGCGGTGGCCGTCATGTGACCGAAATGGCCGCGTCGCTCGGCATTGAGAGCAAGTTCGTCGGTGGACGTCGCATCACCGACGAAAAGGCGCTCGATGTGCTGAAGATGGTGTTGTCCGGCAAGATCAGCATCGAAATCCTGTCGCTGCTCAAGAAGAACAGCGTCAAAGCCATGGGCGTCTCCGGGGTCGCCGCCGGTGTCATCGAAGCGCGCAAGCGGCCGCCGGTAAAGGTGTCAGGCGGCGGCGACGAGCTCGTGGATTTCGGTCAGGTGGGCGACATTCAGCGTATCGATACCGAGCTGCTGCGCCTGCTGCTGGATCAGGGCTATGTGCCCGTGCTTTCGCCGTTGGGCGCCGACGTCGAGGGGAATGTGCTCAACATCAACGCCGATACGGTGGCGTCGCACATCGCATCCGAGCTGCGCGCCGAAAAGCTGCTCTACATGACCGGCACGCCGGGGGTCATGGCCGACATCAACGACCCGACGTCGCTGATCAGTCGTCTGACCGCCGACGAGGCACGTCAGGCGATTCAGGAAGGCATTATCCGCGGGGGCATGATTCCGAAGGTGGAAGAGTCCCTTCGGTCCATCGCCCGCGGCACCAATCAGGTCCATATTCTGAGCGCCATTGAGCCGCACCAGATGCTGCTCGAGGTCTTCACGAAGTCCGGAGCCGGCACCATGATTGTGCCCTGAACGGAACCATCGCCGCGCTGATTTTTCAGGGCGGCGGTTCGCTCCGGGCTCTGCGTACCGGTACAACGACGGCGTCCGTTCCTGTTTATCTGCACCCCGAACGTTCTCATGGATATCGAGATTGTTGAGTTTCTGCGACGGCTTGTGCGCTGTGAGTCGCTGAGCGGCCATGAAGAGACCGCGGTCGCCTGCTGGGCAGATTATGCAGAAGCGCAGGGGTTCAGGCCGGTCATCGACGGTCGTAATGTGTGGGTCGAGAGCCGTGTGAACGACGGACCGACCTTGCTGCTGAACAGTCACGTCGATACGGTGAAGGCTGGGCCTACGTGGTCTCGCGATCCCTGGGATGGGGCCCTTGAAGAGGGGCGTGTTCATGGTCTGGGCGCGAACGATGCCAAAGGGTGCGTGGCCGCGCAGATCGGAGCGCTGATTACCCTCCGCGACGCAGGTTTTCAGGGCAATCTGTTGGTTTGCGCCAGCTGCGAAGAAGAGACGGGCGGTCAGGGCATGGAGCGTATTTCGCGCACAACGCTGCCGAAATATGACGCCGCACTCATCGGAGAGCCCAACAACTTTGTCGTCGCAGCCGGCCAGCGTGGGCTGGTGAAGGGTTATCTGGACATTCCCGGTCGCCGGGCGCACGCCAGCCGTCCCTGGCAGGGTCACAACGCCATTCACGCCGCCGCCGCTGTCATTCAGGCTGTGCAGGCGCCACACCTGAACATTCCTGATGACCTGACCCGCGCTACCGCCCAGGTCACGGTCATCGCCGGCGGCACACAGAGCAACGTGATTCCCGATGCGTGTCGTCTGACGGTCGATTGCCGCACCACGCCGGAGTTCGACAATGAGGCGATGCTCGCTCACCTGGAGGCTTGTGCCCGGGTGGGTGGTGGTACGTTTACGTTGCACTCCGCGCGCTTCAAGCCATGTCAGACCGCGACAGACGAGCCGCTGGTGCGCGCTGCGCTTCAGGTGACCGGCTCGGCGAAAGCCACGGTTTTTCCGAGCGTATGTGACCTGTTCTGGGTCAGCCATGTGCCGTCGCTGGTCATGGGGCCGGGGCGTCCCGAGCGCAGCCATCAGGCCGACGAGTTTGTGCTCGCCGACGAAGTGGTCGCCGGTGTGCAGACCTATGCGAAGATTGTCGAGCTGTGGTGGAAGTCTGTGAACTGACGCGTACGGATTCGGGCAGGTTGTCGCCGGCGTTGGATGCGTGCCGCCGCCCTGCCCAGCGATGGTTTGGAAAGACGCCAGTGACCTGCATGTGACGCTCGCGGACGCTGCGCCGTGTGCGACGGAGAGCCCTCATGGATGAACGTACGGGACGCGCCTGGTCTGGGCGATTTGATGCCTCGCCCGATGAAGCGCTGGATGCCATCAACCGGTCGATCGGCTTCGACATTCGTCTCTGGCCTCAGGACATTGCGGGGTCACGCGCACACGCCGCGATGCTGCAGCAGATCGGTATGCTGACCATCGCTGAGCGCGATGCGATTCTGGGAGGCCTGAATCAGGTGGAATCCGAGCTCGCGTCAGGCTCATTTACGGTGCTGCCGACCGATGAAGACATCCACATGGCCGTAGAGCGCCGTCTGACGGAGCTTGTCGGCGATCCCGGTCGTAAACTGCACACCGGTCGCAGTCGCAACGATCAGGTGGCGACGGACGTTCGGCTCTTTGTGCGCGAGGCCTGTGCAGACGTCCGAGGTCGGCTGGCGCTGCTGGTACGCCGTCTGGCCGAGCTGGCGCTGGAGCACGCCGATGCGCCGATGCCGGCTTACACGCACCTGCAACGTGGCATGCCGACCACGCTGGGCCACCATCTGCTGGCCTGGGCCGAGATGTTCCTGCGTGATATTGAACGGTTTGGCGAAACCGGTCGCCGGGCTGGTATCTCGCCGCTGGGGTCTGGCGCGTGCGTGGGTTCCAGTTTGCCGCTCGATCGCGAGCTGACGGCAAATCTGCTCGGGTTTCATTCGATTACGGGGAATTCGCTGGACGGTGTGGCAGACCGGGACGCCGTGGTGGAGTTTCTTGCGAATGCATCGCTTTTGATGGTGCACCTGAGCCGAATTGGTGAAGAGTTCGTGCTGTGGTCCACGCAGGAGTTCAACTTCGTGCGGTTGTCGGACAGCGTGACGACCGGTTCGTCCATGATGCCCAACAAGAAGAACCCGGATGGTGCCGAGCTGCTGCGCGGCAAGGCGGGTCGTGTGGTGGGCTCGCTGACGGGCTTGCTGGTGACGCTGAAGGGGTTGCCGCTGGCGTACAACAAGGACATGCAGGAAGACAAAGAGCCGCTGTTTGACACGGTCGATACGGTGACGGTGTGTCTGAATATGCTGCAGGTGATGCTGGCCGGGGCGACCTTCAATCGGGAGCGTATGGCGGCTGCCTGTTCGCAGTATGTGAATGCCACGGACCTGTGCGAGGCGCTGGTGCGGGTGGGCATTCCACTCCGGGAGGCACATCATCGCACGGGCCGACTGGTCTCGTTGGCCATTAGCCGCGGGTGTGAGATTGAGGCGCTGCCGCTCGCCGACGTGCAGGCCATCGCGCCCGAAGCTGACCCCACCATGCTGGAAGGTCTTCGGCTTGCGGCGATTCTCGATGTGAAACAGGTGCTTGGCGGCACGGCGCCGCAGCGGGTGCGGGCCGAGGCCGAAGCGCTCCCGGCCCGTCTGACCCGCGCGCTGGAGTGGGCGACGGTCGCTTGAGTCGTGCCAGGCCGTGCCCTTCGGCTGGGTTTGTCACGCCGGACGAGCCGAAAAAGCGGTCGCGTCTCCAGATTTTGGTCCAGAACAGAACCTGACCTATGCTCCTGATTGGGAATAGAATGCTGTGTGTCAGGGATCGTGGCTCTGTGGAAAGTGCCAGAGCGAACAGGAGACGCCTCGTGAAGAAAGATCGCTCTCGCGGCCTGCTGGCTCTTGTGAGCCTGTTTGGGCTGATGGCTGCAGCCGCTCCGGCAGCGGCGCAGGAGGGAGTTGCACTTCAGCAGTTCCACCCGACGCCCATGCAGCGCACGGGGCTGCTGTCGACGTCGGCCGCCGAGACCCTGCTGCCCGGTCTGATCGAAGTTCATCTGCTGGTCGATTACGCATCTTCGCCGCTGGTGGTGCGCGATCTGAATAACGAGCGTCTGGGTACCCTGGTTGGGTCCATGGCGACGATGCACCTTCTGGGCGGCCTTGGCCTTCTGGGGTTCTTTGACGTGGGTTTCGACGTGCCCATGGTGGCGGTGCTGGCTGGCAGTGCACCGGCTGGCTCGCCCGGATTGCTGTCAGAGTCGGACCTTGGACTGGGCGATATTCGCATCGTTCCGCGGCTTCGGCTCTCTCGAAACCGTGAGGCGGGCGATAGCGGTATGAGTCTGGCGTTGATCGGGAACTTCTGGTTACCGACCGGTGATGCGGACGCCTACAACGGAGGTAACTTCCGGGCGGAGCCACGTCTTGCGATGGACTACCAGACCGCCGATGACCTGCGCATTGCGATCAACGCGGGGTACCTGATTCAGCCGAAAGGTGTTGTCGCGAACCTCACCACCGCGGGTGCTTTGACGTACTCGGCAGGCATTGATCTCCCGATCGCCGGCTCGTTTCGCGTGGTGAGCGAGATTTTTGGGTCGGCGGTCATCGCCGCCGGGGACGTGAGCGCCGAGGAGCTTCCGCTGGAGTTTCTTGTCGCGGGTCGCCTGGTCCCCGATAACTTTACGGCGCAGCTCGGCGGTGGGTTTGGCGTCATCAGTGGGTACGGCGCGCCAGATTTTCGCGTGCTTGCCAGCTTCGGGTTTACGCCGCAGCGAAATCCCGACCGCGACGGCGATGGCATCCTGAAGGCCGACGATGAATGTCCTACGGTCGCCGAAGATCAGGATGGCTTTCAGGACGCCGACGGCTGTCCTGATGCTGACAACGATGCCGACGGCATCGCCGATCCGGCGGATGCATGCCTTGATGAGCCAGAAGACCTGGATGGTTTTCAGGATGAGGATGGGTGCCCTGATCCTGACAACGACGCCGACGCCGATGCCGACGCCGACGGCATCATCGATACCGCCGACGCGTGTGTGTCTGAAGCCGAGGACGTCGACGGCGTTGAGGATGAAGATGGGTGTCCCGAGCCCGATGTCGAGGTCGAAGTGGAGGTCGAGGAAGAGGTGGCCATTGAAGTCGAAGTGGACTCCGATGGTGATGGCATTCTGGACTCCGCCGATGCGTGTGTCGGAGAGCCCGAGGACATGGATGGGTTTGAGGACGAAAACGGTTGTCCCGACCCCGACAATGACGGTGATGGGGTCGCCGACCTTGAAGACGCGTGCCCTCTCGAGTCCGAGGTCGTTAACGGCATCGATGACGCCGACGGCTGCCCGGACGACGGCGAAACCCTCGTGCAGGTGACGAGCACGAACATTCGGATTCTGGAGACTCTCTTTTTTGAGACAAACAGCGACGTCATTGAGTCACGAAGCTTTGATGTCCTTGAACAGGTTGCCGCCGTGCTCCGCTCGACGCCGCGCATTCGACTGGTCGAGGTGCAAGGTCACACCGACAGCACAGGCTCCGGGATCGCCAATCTGGACCTCTCGCAGCGTCGTGCTGCGTCCGTCGTTCGCTTTCTGGTGGAACGCGGTGGCATAGAACCATCGCGCCTGCGCGCGCTCGGTTATGGTGAAGAGCTACCGATCGGTGACAACAACACCCCTGCCGGTCGTGACGCCAATCGTCGCGTCGAGTTTGTGATCATTCAACAGTGAACGGTCCGGGGGCAGACGTTATTACACCTCAGCGACAGGCAGCAGGTGGCCGACGTACCGAAGTCCGTCAGCATCCAGATCGGTTCCGCTGATCATGTCCTGAGGGGCCTCACGCACGGTGAGGGTGAACTCGGCGGGCGAACAACGCAAAACGCACCTTCGTAGCGGTTGGAAAATTCACTTCGCTTGCTATCGTGGGCGAAGGTGTGCCACGACACGTCCGCATTTTCCAATCCTGTGCGGCGACCTCCGGGTTGCGCACGCTGTTCCCCTCTGGAGAGCCCTCATGAGCTTTGTCCCCAGTGAAGAAGAAGAGCGTTACTTCAGCAAGCGCAACGCCGAGGCCCGCGAGCGCATCCGTAAGGAGCTGGAGTCCGCCGCACAGCAGGCGGCGGATGGTCGTGTGATTGGCCAGACGCTGGGCACCGATAAAGAAGCCGTTATTGCCCGTCTTCAGGACATGGGTTTCGATGCCGACAAGGCGCGCGTTTTCGACCTGCTGCCGCTGGTGCACGTCGCGTGGGCCGATGGCAAGGTGCAGGCTTCGGAGCGCCGTGTCATTCTCGATATCCTGGCGCAGCGCGGCGTTGAATCGGACAGCGAAGCATGGCTGCTGATCGAGGCCTTGCTTGAGCAACGCCCGTCAGACACGTTTCTGGACGAAACCCTGACGCTGCTGCGCGAGGTGGTCGGTGGTTCCAGCGTGCGCGCCAACAACATTGTCGAGCTTTGTCAGAAGGTTGCCGCCGCGCACGGCCCGCTGTTCGGCCTGTTTGGTACCGTCAGCGATGAGGAGCAAAAGCTGCTGCAGCACATCGCCGGCTCGCTCGGCGACGCCGGAACCGATTTCGCGAAGCGTTTAAACGGCTAACCCGCCTCGGGAACGTAATCTGCCGAAACTCACGGGGCTGCGTCTTCTTCCTGCGCCAGATTCAGGCCGCCTGGGAAGCCGTAGCTGACCGCGCCGTCGTAGCCGTACACGCCGATGGCGAATGGCTGGGTCGACGTAATCTGGTGTGAGCCGGGCTCGACTTCAATCCACGCGTACTCGAAGTTCAGCGTGCCTACCGTGCGGAACGATGACGACGGAATGATGCTGCCGTCGAGCACAACGTCGACCCCTGTGGGGCGAATGACCGTCACGTAGTCTCGGTCGTAGCCGGTGGGTGTCAGGAATACGTAGTTGTCGCGATAGCCCTCTACCGGTACCGCCAGAATAAAGGACGGGTCGCCGCCAAACTGCTCTACGCCCAACGATTGCTGCGAAACCAGATACTGCCCCACCAGAATGGGCCCCGTGGCGGCAATCTCGAACGACTGGTTGGTGCGGATTTCGACAAACTCGCCAGCGTTCAGGACTTCACCATTCACTCCGGCAATCGGAGGCGTCGTGACAATGCTGGTTCCATTTCGGGCGGCCATCACGCGCCAGTAATCCGGTTCGGTGCCTCGCGGAGGGCTATGGATGGCCAGATAACGACTTCCCCAGGCACTGATGGGATAAATCTGCTCCTCCATGTGGTCCGCGCAGCAGTTGCCGTCTTCACTCTCTTCGCCGATGACCGCCTGCTCGTGACCGGCGAAGACGATGATGGGTTTGTCGGCCTCTACGTAAGAGCCGGTGAGGTCGCCTGAGTTCTCAGGGCGCGGTGGGAAGCTGAGCGTGGACTCCGCTTCCAGATTCAGCACCTGCCCCTGCGTGAGCGAGAACGTCTGCGTGGCGCCGCGGGTAAGCCCCGCAACGCCCGGACCGTTCAGAATATTGCACGACGCCGTAACCGTAACGGATGTCGTGCCCGATGCGGTCGCCAGAATCGTCAGGAAACCGCGCTGCGCCTTGAAACCGAGCGCTCCCGCGCCACCTGGCCATCCCATGACGTAGTGTTGACGGCCGATGCCGTTCACCGGAATCAACAACGACGCATCGTTGCTGTACAGCGGCCGATCGTTGTTCAGCGGATTGAACTGATAAGCGACGATCGGCTCGGTGGTGGTGACCCGGAAACTGCGCGAGCTGATGCCCGAACCGTTGATGCTCAGGGCGGGAATAATGTCCACGTCGGCGCGCGGGAACGTGATGGAACCGGCAGTACCCGGATCGACGCTGATGCCTGCCGGGGCCGTAATCTCAGAGAACGACTGCACCGAGATGGTCGCCGGGAAATCGCTGACGTTACCCACAACGATCGCGTGCGGCTCGGCCGGGCCGGCGGTCGTCGGGTCTTCGTACTGCGGCAAATCCAGCGACCAGTACTCGCAACCGATATAGGACGAGTCTTTCGCCACCGCCGCGCAACCGCTGACACATTCGCCGCCGGCACACACACGGCCACCCCGACGATCGCAGACCTCGCCCGGGTTCCAGAGCTCACCCGAGTCGTCGCAAATCTCGACCTGAAAATCATCGGCGCAGCGCGTGGTGTCAGGCGCGCAACGAATCGTGCTGCACACGCCCTCGAAGCAGAAGGGGCCAGCGGTGCATGTCACCGATTCGTAAGCGGTTCCTGCCGCGTTACACACCAGCTGCTGCGTTTCACTCGAACAGCCGATCACTTCGCCCGGCGTGCAACCGGCGCCGGCGGTGCAAATGCCCACCAGACACACCTCGTTGGATGCACAGGGCGCCTGATCGACCCAAGTGTTCCCAACGCACTCCTGCGGTACGCCGCTCCCGGAACACTGCAACGAGCCCTCGGCGCAGGTACGACCTCCGGTGTCCGTCACAGAGTCCGGGGTTGAAACGACGTCTGTCGTCCCACTGTCAGCCGCATCCGTTCCTCCGGCGTCCTCACCAGCGCCGTCCTGTTCCTCATTCCCTGCGTCTTCGTCGTCCTCATCGTTATTGGAGGGTACGCATTCGTCGCCGCGTTGCACCGTGCCGCGTCCGCAGTTCAGCGTACCTGCGCTCTCGTCGTCGCTACAGGCCGCAAGTGACAACAGAAGGGCGGCGAGCGTCGATACCGACAGCGCCTGACAGGCACGCGAGGAGGTGATTTGGATCAACATGGCAGATTCCGACAGGTCAAAAGGCACGCCAAACCTACACGTCGTCGCAGCGCACGTCCAGCCTGCCCCGGCGTCGACGGAGCTGGCCATCGGTGCTGCACGCCCGTGTACCACGGACGTTGCCCCTCACTCTTGCCGCAGCAGAACAGCACCATACCACCGGGCAGCTGGCTTCAACCGCCTATAAACACCGGCATGCACACACCTCACATTCGCCGCGTCAACCACAAGACGATAAGCTGTGAAGTGATGCCGCAGAATGAATAGTGCGGCTCACTTGGCGTCTCTGCCTCGCGGTGCTATGCACGCCGCCGTGTGGGAACAGGCGATGATGCCGTCGTGCGGATGGTAGCGAGTCGATCCCGTTCCATTTCGTCTCTCTGTTGTTTGTCAGGAGTCCATGATGATGCGTCTCTCTTCTGCTCTGCTCGTTGGTCTTGCGTTGGCTGTCGCCACCCCCGCAGCGTTCGCGTTTGCCGATGCGACCGAAAAGGCTCAGGACGACTCCAAGCAGCGCCGCCGCAACCGCGATCGTGAGCGCGGCGAGCCCTTCCTTCCGTCGGCGGTCGGCTCTGACTTCGCCGGCCTCGACGCCAACAACCCATTCGCACTCGAGGCCTACTCGGTGCGTTGGTCGCCCACCGGCATTGATTCAGTCGATACCTTCCTGGGCGCTGTCACCCGTGTCGAAGGCATTCTGGCGCTGTCACAGTACTACGCCGACATGGTCAGCAACGGCGACTCCGCCATCGAGACCATCGGCGCCCTGAACGCGCTGCGCGGCCTGCTCACCAGCTTGCCCAACGACATCACCGGTTTGCAGCAGCAGGGTCAGCAGATGATCGCCAACCTGCCCAACGAGCTCGCTGCCGACCCGCGCCTTGCCCTGCGCGCAGGCGGCATCATCAACGGTGTGCGTGACGCCGTCTCGAGCCTTGGCGGCGCTGCCGGCCGCATCGACAACGTCATTGCCAGTGTCGACAACGTCATCGCTGGCACCGCCGGAACCGTCGTGGACACCGTCACCGACCCCGCCGAGGCGGTCGAGACTGTCCAGGAGCTGCACCAGGACGGCGTGCCGGACGCTCCGACCAACTGATTTGGCAGGGCGGCAGTACGCCCCGGCCACCGCGACTTGAACAGGGCCCCGCGAACGCATCCACCGCCCTGTCCATCGCCCCTTACGCCAGCAAATCACTCAGCCATGCCGCAAACGCGTCGGTCTTCACGACCTGCTCGGCGTGCACGTTGACGTGCGTCAGCAGCGATTCGCGCACCGCGTTCAGCATGCCTGCTTCCTCGAGCAGCATGCGCAGCGTGCGGCCGGCCTCGATTTCCAGCAGCGCCTTCACTTCGCCTTCCATCCACGCGGGCACTTCGGGGCGGGTGGCGTTGTGCGCGGCGAGCTCGCCCGCCAGGCCCAGCAGCTCCTTCCACGGCAGGCGCTGGGTGTCGGCATCGAACTCGGCCAGCTTTGTCGACATGGCCTTCTTCAGCAGCTGCAGGCGCAGTTTACCCAGGATCTGCCTGCCTTCGGGGCTACGCAGCCGGGCCTCAAACGCGTTCTTGATTTCGGTCTGCGCCGACATGCTGAAATCCCGCGCGATCGACTGCATCTTGTGCTCGACCTCGGAAGTCAGCCCGCCGACGATGGACTTGCCGGCGTCCAGAATCCCACCGGCGCGCTTCTCGACCTCGGCCTTCATGCGACTACCCAGAAAGCCGAGCGCCGCTCCGGCGGTCGACTGCGCCTTCTTCTCGGGTTCGGGCGAGCTGCTACCGCCCAGGCCCGGCAACGGCAGCCGTGACGCGAACGACACCAGCGTGTCCTGAATGATCGGCGCCAGCAGCTGACGCACCAGTGTCGGATCTACCGCGTCGCGGGCCCAGTCGCCTTTCGGCAACTTTGCCTCACTCACGATCTTCTCGAGTTTCGGCATCGTCGCAGCCGAGATGAAGTCTGAAGGCTTCTCGCCTGTGGCCTTCACATGAGCGGTCCAACGAGCGCGACTCGCGTGCACATGACGGTCGACCAGCCGGTTGGCGTTATCCGCTGTCATGACCTGCACGGCGAGTCGAGCCAGCTCTGCAGGGTCCACCAGCGTGGCCAGCTCGCGGTCGAGCAGCGTGTCGAGCGCAATCTCAACGCCACGGCGGCGCAGACCACCGCTATCATCGCGCAGGCGCGAAAGAACTTTCTCGTGGGTCGTCTGCTTCGGCATGCCATCTCCTCGGGTGCGCTCAGTGTGCTTTGTGAACGCGCACCGGCTACCTGCGTTGCCCGGCAGGCGTCAACAGCGGCCTCGGGCATGTGTTCAATTGCAGTTGCGGCAGAACGCGCAACCCGCCAATGACCCTCATGGTCGGATATCGCGAATGGAGTCTCCCGACTTGCGCTCGCTTCACTGCAGCAGGCCTCGTCGCCTCGATTTCTGAAGGTTGTTTCAGCCAGTCGATCGACGACTGAAAGGCTGGGCTCCACTTGGAATGTGACGTCGATTGCGTTACAGGCAGGTCGCGTTGCGTGGTGCTCTGCTGCCTGGATGTGTGTATGACCTCGTCGTTATCGATTCGGCGCGCGATTTGTTCCGTATGTCTTGCCGGCATGATGGCCCTTCCGGGCGTCTGGAGTGCGTCGGCACAGGACCCCGGGCCGGTGGCGAACGAGCCGGACCCGCTGGAAACGGCGTGGACGACGGTGCTTGCGGCCGTGTCGGATCTGCAGGCCCGTCTGGACGAGATTGACGCCACCGATGTGACGACGACGCGTGGTCATCGGCTCTGTCTCGAGGCGATCGCGGTTGCAGACACCATCATTACCAACACCGAGTTCATTGTTGCCAATGACCCAACCCTGACCTCCGACGATGTTGCGTCGGCATGGGATCAGGCGCTGACGGCGCGCCAGACCAAAGGGTGGCTGCAGCTGCAGGCGCAGCAATGTGAAGACGCACAGGTAACGCTGCGCGAGCTGGTTGCACACCCCGAATCGGCATCTCGACCGCTGGTTGTGGAAGCCGCTGAGCGACGCCTCGCAGAGGCCAATGCCTGTGTGGAGCGTCAGCAGTCCGACGCGGTAACGGTCGCGGCTGAGGCCAACGGCCAGTCGGATTCGGCCTCCACGGGCGAAGCGGTGCTTCAGCGTAGCGAATTGCCACCTGAGCCCCGTGGCTTTCGCGTCGGGCATGGTTTTCTGGTCGCTGGCGGTGCGCTGCTCGCCGGCGCGGTCGGGCATGAGCTGGCCATGTCGGGTGACCGGTCCGATTTCGTAACGCTACGCGATGCCTGCGAAGCAGGAGAACCCTGCGATACGGCAACGCTCGAAGACCTGCAGGGTACGCTGCAGGCAGCGCGTATGATCTCGGCCATTCTGTACGGCGCTTCTGCGGTTTCTTTTGGCACGGGCGCTGGTCTGTTGCTCGCCGACCGTCCCGATCGGCCCGCGACCACGCTGTTGATCGAACCCGCGTTTACCTCGCGTTTTGCAGGTATTTCCATGACGCTGCGGCGCTGAGCGAGGCGCATTTCATGACCGAAACAGAATTCCGGCTGGCCAACACCCCAGAAATGCCGCGTCCGGGCGATATCATCGCCGAGCGCTATCGTATTGAATCTGTGCTGGGTGAAGGGGGGTTCGCAGCCGTGTTTCGGGCCCACGACCAGCGGGTTGGTCAGGCAGTTGCCATCAAGGTGCTCGATCCCATCATGAGCCGGCGCGCGCAGTTCGCTGCCCGGTTTGACCGGGAAATTCGAACGGTCTCTTCGTTGCGACACCCCAATACCATCAGCGTTACTGATCGAGGCTCGACAGAAGCGGGTTGTCTGTATGTGGTCATGGAGCTACTCGCCGGGCGCCCGCTTGACAGCATACTGCGCGATCAGGGCGCCATGGAGACCGAGCGCGCTGCCCATATCGTTTCGCAGGTGCTGAAGTCCCTGATTGAGGCCCATTCGCAGGGAATTATTCACCGCGATATCAAGCCGGCCAATATTTTTCTCGTGAATCTTCCCGGCGAAAAAGACTTCGTGAAGGTGCTTGATTTTGGCATCGCCAAAAGCCTCGATGATGGGGAATCAGCCACCCTCACGCAGACCGGCGAAATCATGTGCTCGCCTCATTATGTGGCACCCGAGCGCGTACGCGATTTGCAGAATTTTCCTGCCAGTGACGTTTATTCTGTCGGAATTGTGCTGATTGAGCTGCTCGAAGGGCGTCCGCCTATTGATGGCGAAAATACCTTCGCCATCGCCATCCAGCATGCCAGCATGGAAATTCCGGTGCCCGTGTCGGCCAGTGCGCTCAACGGGCCGCTCGGAAAGGTCATCCAGAACGCTGTCGCCAAGCCGGTCGGCCTGCGATATCAGTCGGCCGAGGAGATGCTGCTGGATGTTCAGGCCGCCATGAAGGGGCTTCCCCTGCCTTCGGCGCAGCGACTCGCGGGTGTCGACCCGGGCCGTTCCGCTGGTGCGAATGATCCTGACTCTACTCGCGCCATGATCGCTTCGTCGACCACCCAGACGCATTCATCCGTTCGCGGCGGTAATGCCATGCTGGCGTTCGGCGTCGTCGCTGTGATCCTGCTTGCCGCCGCCGTGTTGCTCTACAACGTGGTCGTGTCCGACCCGTACAACATGCAGCCGGCCGCGCCGATCCCGACGCCTGCCATTGACCCGACAGCCTCCTCCGTGACGCCGTCGACCCCAGCGTCAGGCGAGGCCTCGGCAAACGTCCCGACCGTGGCGCCAACGTTGGCCGTCGCCACGCCATCTGCTCCCGATGAGGCTTCAGGCACGTCGGAAGGCTCGGGCGCCCTGCCAGGCGAGGGAAGCCTTGTCGCTCAGCCGCCCGGCGCGCAGCCAACCGCGGAACCCATCCCTGTGGCAAGGCCCGTACGCCCCAACATCGCGCGCAATCCAGCGCCTGCGCGAACCCCAACCCCGCAGCGTGAGCCAACGCCGACGCCGCAACCTGAGCCGACTCTCCAACCCGAGCCCGCAGTCGAGCCGCAACCTGAGCCGACCTCCACGGAACGCCCGCGCGGAAGCCGCTTCGGTCAGGATTTGCGCCCCCGATAATGGCGCACCGACGCACCCCTTGACGCGCCGCACCATGCTCCTAAGGCACGGAGCGATCAACACGAGTGCCCACACACGGGTATCGGACCGGAGACACTGGTGCTGCCTGTCGTTCGAACCTATCTGCTGTCCCGATTCGCAGCTGCTACCGCCCTGACCATGTTTCGGGCCACTGTCGCGTGGCACGTGTACCGGCTCACCGGCTCGACCGTCATGCTCGGCATCATTGGGTTGGTGCAGTTCATTCCATCGGTGGTGCTCACCCTCACCGGCGGCGTACTCGCCGATCGACACAATCGCACGCGCATCGTGCGTATTGCGCAGATGGTGGCTTGTTGCATCAGTCCACCGGTGCTGCTCG
>JAGWVZ010000603.1 GCA_018970625.1 Myxococcales bacterium
GTGCCGGCGGTGACGGTAGGCGGGCTATTCCAGTTGCAAGGTCTGGTGCTGTTTGCGCTGTACCTCTTGGGGGCGGTGACGGCGTTACTGGCGGCCTGGGTGCTGCAGAGACGGGCCCCTAAATCGGCTATCTATCCGTTTTACATGGAGCTTCCGCCGTATCGCTGGCCGACCGGGAGAGTGTTACTTCAACAGGTATGGCAGGGCGTCAGTGGGTTCCTGCGCCGTGCAGGCACCCTGATTCTGGCGGTGAGTGTAGTTTTGTGGGCGTTGTTGTCGTTCCCGGCGGCTCCGGACGGTACACTGGGGGGCGATGTGAGCCACAGTTGGGCCGCATGGCTTGGGCATTTGATTGAGCCGGTGATACGCCCGCTGGGCTTTGACTGGCGCATTGGCATTGGGCTGGTGGCGAGCCTGGCGGCGCGCGAGGTCATCGTAGCCACGCTGGCGCAGATTTATGCGTTTCAGGGCGGCGAAGATGATCTGGTGGGGCTCGGCGCACAGCTGCGAGCCCTGACGACCGATGGCGGTGAGGCAGCGTACACGCTGGCGACCGCTCTGTCGCTGATGGTGTTCTTTGTGTTCGCGCTGCAGTGTGTATCCACGCTGGCAGTGATGAAGCGTGAGACGGGCGGTTGGAAGTGGCCGGCTGCTGCGTTCAGCGCGATGTTTGTACTGGCGTGGGCAGCGAGCTTTGTGACGTATCAGGGCTCGCGGCTGATGGGTTGGTGACCCGGGCAGCAGGCAAAAACGAAGAAGGCCCGCTCGAGAGCGGGCCCTGTTCAACGGTGCGGCCCGAGGGCCGTCAGCTCACTGTGCGGGAGGCTGAATCATGGGAGCCGGTCCGCGGATCGCGTCGGCCTGCAGGGTGTCGTAGATGGTGGCGCGTGCTGCGCCGCCATCGACAGCAGCGCGCGCGATGGCGAGCTGAGCGTCAATGATGGTCACGAAGGCTTCGAGGGGCTGAGCACCGCGAAGACGAATGCCGTTGACGAAGAAGTGCGGGGTACCACCAGCCGACAGACGCTCGGCGAGAGCGACGTCAGCGTCGACGCGAGCCTGGGTCTCAGGAGCAGCCATGTCCGTGCGGAAGCGGTCGATGTTCAGGCCGAGCTGCTCTGCGTAGCGAATCAGGTCTTCGTCCGAAAGAGCCTGCTGGTTGGCGAAGAGCAGGTCGTGGTATTCCCAGAACTTGCCCTGGTTCTGCGCCGCGATGGAGGCGCGGGCAGCCGGGGTGGCGCGGTCATGGAAATCAAGCGGGCGATGCTTGAAGACGATGCGCACGTCGTTGCCGTAGCGCTCCTGAATCTGCTGCAGGGTCGGTCCGACACGGCTGCAGAAGGGGCACTGGAACTCCGAGAACTCGACGATGGTGATGAGCGCGTCTTCTGCGCCCTTGACCGCAGACGCCTCGACCGGGACGTACATTTCTGCAGCCGGGTCAGGTGTCGGGCGAGCCGGAGGAGCGGCCTGACCGCCGGGAGGCGTGATCATGCGCACTTCGGTCGATGCGTCGGCCTGAAGGGTGTCGTAAATGGTGGCGCGGGCAGCGCCGCCGTCGATGGCAGCGCGAGCGAGGGCAAGCTGCTCGTCCACCACGCGGGTGAAGGCTTCCACCGGCTGAGCGCCAACCAGGCGGATGCCGTTGACGAAGAAGTGCGGGGTGCCGCGAGCCTGAAGCTGGTTGGCAAGCGCGACGTCAGCGTCGATGCGAGCCTGCGTCTCGGGCGAGGCCATATCGGCCTGGAAGCGCTCGATGTTCAGCCCCAGCTGGGTAGCATAGGCGAGCAGCTCTGCGTCGCCGAGTGCACGCTGGTTGGCGAACATCAGGTCGTGGTATTCCCAGAACTTGCCCTGATTCTGCGCAGCGATGGCGGCGCGAGCAGCCGGCAGCGCGCGGTCGTGGAAGTCGAGGGGGAGGTGCTTGAACACCACGCGCACATCGTCACCGTACCGCTCCTGAAGCTGCTGAAGCGTCGGTCCGACGCGGCTGCAGAAGGGGCACTGGAACTCCGAGAACTCGACGATGGTCACGAGCGCTTCGGCTCCACCTTTGACTGCCGAGTCACCGATCGGAACGCGAAGCTCCTGAGCCGGATCGGGCTCAGGCGGGCGCTGACGCTCCTGCTGAGGTTGAGCGGCTGCGGTGCGCGCTGCAGCGTTGGCTTCCACGCGAGCGCCGTACGCGGCACCGTAGGTCTGCCCGCCATCCACCAGCGCCTGCGTAGCGGTGATCTCCTCGCGGATAATGGTTGCGAAGTTGTCGAAGGGCTGAGCGCCGGTCAGGGGGCGACCGTTGATCATGAAGTTCGGGGTGCCCTGAATGTTCAGCGTTCCGGCGAGGGTCGCGTCTGCATCCACGATTGCAGCGAGGGCCGGGTCGGCCATATCGGCTGCGAACTGCTCCAGGTTCAGGCCCAGCTGAGTGGCCCACGCGGTGAAGTTGGCATCGGTGAGGTCACGCTGGTTCTGGAAGGCCAGATCGTGGAACTCCCAGAACTTGCCCTGACGATGCGCGGCCATGGAGGCAATCGCAGCCGGGCGAGCGCGGTCGTGGAATCCAAGCGGGAGGTGCTTGAACACGATGCGAACCTTGCCAGCAAACTCAGGCGTATCCAGAATCTGCTGAAGCGTCGGTCCGACGCGGCTGCAGAAGGG
>JAGWVZ010000604.1 GCA_018970625.1 Myxococcales bacterium
TGGTCACTATCACAAGCATGGCGCCAGTCTGCTATATCAACGAAGCTGGTGTCCCTCTGTTACGGTCACACGGCCAACTCCGGCTTTCTTTATGTTCCGTCTGCTGCACCACGCTCGAATCGGCGCTATCGTGTACACGGCGCTCGCACCGGTTGCCGGACAGGCGCAGTCGCCTGACTTGGGTGAAGCTGCGTTCGAAACACGACAGTTGGATACAAGCACAGCGGTACCGCAGATTCCGCCCTGGAGAGATGTTCCTTGGACCGAGACGGTTGACCCTAATCGCCGACTGAGTCTTGCCCTGTCTGAAGGAGGTACATCCAGTGGTCAGCTGCTAAATGCTGTGCACCTGCCAGCGCAGGGACAATATCACTACATATTGGGTGAACACGAGGGACGAGATACGCATTGGGGAGGCGGAATTCTGGTGGAGGCTATTCAGGACGCATCGGAATGGGCAGAACGAAGATTCCCTGGCATGCGGGTGGGTATCGGGAACCTGAGCGTTCGATCGGGCGGTCCTCTGCGATGGAGCCGTTCTCACCACAGCGGTCGTGATGCAGATATTGCGTTCAGATATCTGGATGAGACCGGACAGCCCGTGGAAGCTCAGGGGCTTTATGTGGTGCGCTCCGATCTGACGGTGAGAGAGCCTGCAGGCTGGTCCGTGGATGTGCCTCGTACGTGGGCGATTGTAGAAGGCTTGCTTGTCACCCATGGAGGGGCGATCCAGTGGATTTTTGTGTCGCAACCGTTGAAAGACGCCCTGCTCGAACATGCCGTTGCGATTGGTGTCTCCCCTTCCGTTGTGGCCATGGCGTCTGTAGTGCTGCACCAGCCCGGAGACTCTCGACCGCACGATGACCATCTGCATCTGCGGGTGTACTGCACCGCGAATGAAGCGGCGGAACAATGCGTGGATCGCCCTCCATTCTGGGACCACGCCGAGTTGCATTCCCAACTGCTGCAAGCTCGCGTGCAGGAGTTTGCGCATGGAATTCTGGAGAATCCGGACGCTGCGGAGCTGATTCTGGAGCGCATTCGTAGTTCAGGGCTTGTCAGGCAACTTCCTGAATTGTTTGCTTTTCTGCCCGATTTTTCGTTGCCGGCTCAGCAACAGGTCGTTGAACTCACTGTCCTTCAGAATGATCGTACGTGGATCGCGAGACTCGCCGACGTTGCACCGCAGATGCACAGTGAGACCGCACAACGGCTGGTGATTGGTGCGATGCGGCGTCTGTCGCACAACGAGGACGCCCATCTGTTCATCCCATTGTTCGACTTTCGGGCAGACGCGGGTGTCAGTGTGGCTTCGTTGGCGGCCGAGGCTCTCCAGAGGCTTCGCCATCCCGCCGTAGTGGTGGCTCTGGCTTCTCTTTCCACGTCACAGAACCCGGTTGAAGCTCAACATGCAGCCCTTGCGCTGTGCAGGATGACTGCCAACGGCGGACCTGACGGCCTCTGTGAGATGTCTCCCCTGCTCGGTTCCGTGGAATGGCATGACTTCTGGTTACAGCAGGTTGATCTGCTGGCCGAATTGCCGGAAGACGACGAAATTGTGGAACGGTTTCAGGAAGCGGGGCTTGTGACCGGTGCGATTCGCAACGACGCCAGCGCCTGGGTCGCCCTTTTGGCTCACCCGTCGGACTGGATTCGTTTTTCTGCGGAGCGGATGTTGTGTCGCCATTATGGCGAGAGCCTCTCGCCTCCCGAGGCCCACACGGAAGAAACTCAGGAGTGGTGGTCGCGTCGTATTCGACGAAGTCGCTAGGTGCCTGCCCGCGATGGATGTGCAGACGTCAGCGATTTGACCATCCGCGACAGGTAGGCTCAGTCGGCCAGGCCTTTTCGCTCCTTTACGCGTGCAAGCGTCCGTTGATACTCGATGTCCCACGCTGCCGAACCTTCCTGAAGGTTCTTGAGCTTGCTCCGAACCTCCACATCGAGTTCCTGCGAGCGATCTTCCGTAAACTTTCTGAGCACGACGGTGATGACGCGACGCAGATCCCGGTCGGTCCCGTAGATCTCTTCTATGCGGTCTGACTGCATAAACGTTTCGAGTATCTGACTGACGATGTACTCGATGCCATCCTCGCCAGTGCGGAAATTCTTGTCGCGTGCGAGCCTCTGCTTTTCGCGCATTTCTGCGGCGCGCCCTTCGGCCCCGACAGAGTCGCGCGCCTGCTGGGTCAACGAACGGTCCATTCGGTTGTATTCTTTCAGTACCCCAACAATATCCAGCTCTGCTTCGCCGAGTTCTTCCGCTGCGACCTCGATCAGTTCCTGCTTGCGAAGGGTGCGCAGGATCTCTTGTGCGATAAGGTTAAACTGCGAGCTGTAGAGTTTCATGGCAGTCACCAGAGCGGGAGTGGGAACGCAGTCTTGAGAAACGCGAGACGCCGGAGCACGTGGCCCGCTCTTTGTTACGTCACGGGAAACAGGTCAAGCCGCATCACGATCGCGTCCTCACCATTATCTCGATAATAGCGCTTTCGCAGGCCGGTGGCCTGAAAACCCAAGCGTTGGTACAGCGCACGCGCCGGTGCGTTGCTGGGTCGAACTTCCAGAAACAGTGCGCCGCACCCTCGTGCGCGCGCCGTCTGGCAAGCCTGTTTCATCAGGCTACATCCAACACCGGAGCGTCGATACAGTTCTAG
>JAGWVZ010000605.1 GCA_018970625.1 Myxococcales bacterium
CCGGCGGCACCATCGAGAAGACCTACGACGAGCTGCACGGCGTGCTGCAGAACAACGTGAGCGTCCTCGACGCGGTGCTCGCGTCGCTCGTCCTCGACGGCGTCTCGATCACCCGCGTGCCGCTCATGAACAAGGACAGCCTCGAGATGACGCCCGACGACCACGCGCTCATCGCGCGCATGGCGCAGGGCATGTCCGAGACCCACGACGGCGTGGTCATCGTGCACGGCACCGACCGTCTGGCCGTCACCGGCGAAACCTGCCACGAACTCATCGGAACCCCGCGCGTGCCCATCATCCTCACCGGCGCCCTGCGCCCGTGGGAGCTGCGCACGACCGACGCCGTGCAAAACCTCACCGAATCCCTGCTCGCCGTCCAGATTCTGCCGCCCGGCGTCTATGCGGTGCTGCACAACGAAGTGCTGCAATTCCCCGGCGTCATCAAAGACCGCGACCAGAACCGGTTTGTGAAGGTCAGCGGATAAACGGGGCTGGGGTGTGTGGGGGTTTGGCAGGGCGGGGGGTTAGGTTCAGGTTTGGGTGCGTGAATACGTTGCCGGTTCGCGCGTTGGCCCGCACACAATCACCATTGTTATGGGTTCATGCCCAGGGGACAGCCACCTTGACCACGGTATAGTGCTGCAGTAGCCAGCCGACCGGGGCTACGTTCATGCCTCGAGTACCCGCCTGATGTAGTTGCCTCATAGCGCCAGCACTGTCGATTAGACCAACGACTGCAGTGACTTCGATTCAATACCGGTACATGTAATCTCATGAAGGTGTTCACCATCGTGACCGCTATCTGGCCTGAGAATCAACAGAACAAAACAAACGACGACGACGCTCGTCTGGGAGTAATGAATGGATCAGGCAACGCATAATCGGATCGTCTCGTTCATCTGGAGCATCGCGGACGATGTCCTTCGCGACCTGTTCAAGCGGGGCAAGTACCCCGATGTAATTCTGCCCATGTGTGTTATCCGTAGGCTCGATGCCGTGCTCGAGCCCACGCGCCAGGCGGTGCTTGAGCAGAAGAAATTTCTCGATGAAAATCAAATCACCGAACAGTACTCTGGACTTTGTGCGGCGGCGGGACAGGCCTTTTACAATACCTCGAAGTTCAGTCTGCGCGATCTACGCTCTCGCGGCAGTCAGCAGCAATTGCTGGCCGACTTTGAAGACTACCTGAACGGCTTTTTGCCCAATGTTCAGGAGATCATTGAGAACTTCAAATTCCGCAATCAGCTGTCCACCCTGTCAAAGGCCGACGCGCTGGGCACCCTGATTGCCCAGTTCACCGATCCGCTCATCGACCTCTCGCCGACGGCCATCGATAACCACGCGATGGGTACGATCTTCGAAGAGCTGGTACGACGCTTCAATGAGGAGAACAACGAAGAAGCCGGCGAACACTGGACCCCTCGTGACGCCGTGCGACTGATGGCGGACCTGGTGTTTCTGCCTGTCGAAGACCAGCTTCGGCCGGGCACCTATCTGATTTATGATTGCGCATGCGGCACCGGTGGCATTCTGACCCTGGCCGAGGAGACACTGCAGACCGTGGCCGCCCGGAACGGAAAGCAGGTGAGATGCATGCTCTACGGTCAGGAGATCAACCCCGAGACGTACGCCGTCTGCAAAGCCGATATGATTTTGAAGGGGGAAGGCGAGAACGCCAGGAATATCATGGGCGGCGCCGAGTGGTCGACGCTGTCACACGATGCCTTCCCGTCTCGTGAATTCGACTTCATGCTCGCCAACCCTCCGTACGGCAAGAGCTGGAAAAAGGACCTTGAAGCCATGGGCGGCAAGGACGGCATGCGTGACCCTCGCTTCAAGGTCATGCACAATGGTGAGTCGCTGTCGCTGGTAACGCGGTCCAGCGACGGCCAGATGCTGTTTCTGGCCAATATGGCCGCCAAGATGTCGAAGCAATCGAAACTGGGCAGCCGCATTGCCGAGGTACATAACGGCTCATCGTTGTTCACCGGAGATGCTGGGCAGGGCGAGAGCAATATTCGGCGCTGGATTATTGAAAACGACTGGCTCGAAGCCATCGTCGCGCTGCCGCTGAACCTGTTCTACAATACCGGTATTGCCACTTATATCTGGGTATTGTCGAACAAAAAGGCAGAACACCGCAAAGGGCGCGTTCAGCTGATCGATGCCACGCAGTGGTACAAGCCGCTGCGCAAGAACCTGGGCAAGAAGAATTGCGAATTATCGACTGAAGATATCGACCGTGTCATGAAGACTTTTCTGGAGTTTCGCGACACGCCAGAGTCAAGGATTTTTCAGAATGAGGCGTTTGGGTACTGGAAAGTCGCAGTCGAGCGTCCACTGCGTCTGCACAGCCAGCTGAGCCTGAAGGCGATCGAGTCCCTGCGCTTTGCATCGGGCGACGAAGATATTCGCTTGGAGCTGTACCACGAGTTCGGCGATGCGCTGTTTACTGAATTCGCGAGCGTCGCAGCTGACGTTGAAAAGAGACTGCTCGAATGGGGTAATGACGAAGACGAGAGTGACGAAGAAGACGCTGGCAGCACGAAAAAGGGTCTGCCAGAAAAGAAACGCCGAAAGCTACTCGATGCCAAAACATGGGAACGCGATGGCCGTTTGATTGAAACGGCTTTGGCCTTGCGTAGAACGCTCGGC
>JAGWVZ010000606.1 GCA_018970625.1 Myxococcales bacterium
CCTGCGCTGCGGTCCCTGCCTCCACGGCACCTGAAGGTGCTGCCGCGGTAAGGGCGCCCGACCGAAGCTCACGTTCAAGTGCCTGCACTGCCTGAGTCAGTTCGGTCGCGCGGTCTTCGCTCTCGTCAACCAGATGTTCAAGATGGTTCACCTGAGCGACAGAGAACAGCACGAGGACGCACAGGGCGATGAACGCCAGCGTCTGCACAATGGGAATCAGGATGTTTCGCTGCATTCTCTCAACGTGGGCAACGGTTCTGGTGCTGCTCCGTTCGCGGGTTGCAGACCGGGCCGGGACGCTATCGGATCCCGCTCCGGTGTGTCAACCGCGCGTCGTGCGTGCGACAGGCGTCCTTGGCGGGGTCGTTGTCCGGAGGTCGAGCTGCGGCGGATTTCAACCGTTCGACGGGTCGCGCTTGCGAAGAGCGATATGCAGGTCCCGCAACTGCGCGTCATCGACAGGCGACGGTGCCTGCGTCATGAGGCATGAGGCGCTTGCGGTCTTCGGATAAGCGATGACGTCGCGCAGGGATTTCGCACCCGTCAACAACATGATGATTCGGTCGAGACCGAACGCGAGCCCGCCGTGAGGCGGTGCGCCATGGCGCAGTGCCTTCAGCAGGAATCCGAACTTCAGCTCGGCTTCTTCAGGAGTAATTCCCAGAATAGAGAACAACTTACCCTGCAATTCCTGATCGTGGATTCGGATACTGCCGCCGCCGAGTTCGTTGCCATTCAGCACAAGGTCGTACGCGCGAGCCAGAATTGCGCCGGGGTCGGTATCAAAGAGCGGAATGTCCTCGACCCGGGGCGAAGTAAACGGGTGGTGCATGGCAAACCAGCGCCCTGAGCCCTCGTCCCACTCCAGAAGCGGGAAGTCGGTGACCCAGACGAACTTCCACACGCCTTCTGGAATCAGACCGCGCTCTGCAGCGAGCGTCTTTCGCAGCTGGCCCAGGGCTGGCGCAACCACGCTCGCTCTATCCGCAACAAACAGAAGCGCATCGCCAACCACGGCGTTGAACCTGGCATTGATCGAGGCCTGTTCAGCGGGCTGGAAGAACTTCGCGATGGGCCCCGACCATCCATCAGACCCCACCTTGGCCCAGGCGAGCCCTTTGGCGCCATACCGCTTCACAAACTCGGTCGCGTCGTCGAGCTGCTTCCGTGAGAGATTCTCGCCACCGGGCACACAGATGCCCTTGACGACACCCCCGTCTCGCACAGTCTGCGCGAAGACACTGAAGCCACTCTCAGCGACCAGGTCGGACGCCGAACGGAGTTCAAGTCCGTAGCGCATGTCCGGGTTGTCGACACCAAACCGATCCATCGCTTCCTGATACGACATGCGCGGCAGAGGAAGCTGAAGATCGTAGTCCAGAACCTCTTTCCAGACGACCTTCATCATGCCTTCGCAGAGCGCGTAGATGTCCTCGCGGTCAATAAACGACATCTCAATGTCGATCTGCGTGAACTCCGGCTGTCGGTCGGCCCGCAGGTCTTCGTCGCGAAAGCAGCGGGTAATCTGAAAGTAACGATCGAATCCCGCGATCATGTAGAGCTGTTTGAACAGCTGTGGAGACTGCGGCAGCGCGTAAAACTCTCCCGGATGCACGCGCGACGGTACCAGATAGTCACGCGCGCCCTCCGGCGTGGACTTGGTGAGGACAGGCGTCTCAAGGTCCAGAAATCCGTGCTCCTGAAGGTAGTTTCGAACGATGCCGGTCACCTTTGCACGGGTCACAATCTTCTGCTGAATCGGGCTGCGGCGCAGGTCCAGAAACCGATACTCCAGCCGCAGATCCTCGCTCGCGTCGACCTCATCCCGAATCGGAAACTTTGGCGGCACGGCCTTGTTCAGCACCTGAAGGCGGGTCACCACGACCTCCACTTCGCCGGTAGCCATGCTCCTGTTCGTATTGGAGCCCCGACCAATGACCTTGCCCTGTACCGCCACCACCCACTCGGAACGCAGCTCGCCGCTCTCATCAAACAGCTGGGCGTCACGCTCGGGGTCAAAACTCAGCTGCGTCACTCCGAAACGGTCGCGAAGGTCAACGAATCGGTAGCCCCCCAGGTCGCGGTGGGTCGCCACCCAGCCCATCAGAACCACCTCCGATCCGATGTCACTGGCGCGAAGGGCTCCGCAGGTGTGGGTTCGCTTCAATTCACTGATAAACTCGGCCACGGCGACACTCCGAAATTTCATGGGGACAGGTCAGGTTGCACGGAAGGGCGCGATTATCACTCCATGTGCGTCAATGCCAGAACACGATGCGAAGGGTTGTCGCGTCGGCAATGCTGCAGTCAGCGTGCTCATTGCTGTCCCACCAGCTTCAGGAACTCGCGCTCCGGGATGATCTGCAGTGCGGCGCCACTGGCGATTAGCTTTTGCGCCGATTTCAGCTTTGTAGAGACTCGTCCCGCTTCAAAATCCGCGTAGTCGGCGTCGCCAAGCACCAGGTGCGTCGTGGACGAGGTGACCGTCGCCGGTACCATCCCTCCCAGCTGCTGAACCAGCTTTTGCGCCTCTTTGCGCCCCATCGCGGCCAGTGTTCCGGTGAACACGAATGACTGGCCCGAAAGTGGTCCGGACGGAGTCTGGTCCGTGCTCGCAACGGTCAGGGTCACATGTTCCAGCAGCCGGTCGATCA
>JAGWVZ010000607.1 GCA_018970625.1 Myxococcales bacterium
CGGCGCACCGCCTGCCCCGGCATGATGAAGGTGCGACCGATGTAGCGGTTTTTGATGAACCCTTCGCGAAACGGGACACCCAGCAGCAGGGCGAGTTCGTGCGCGGCGGTGCGGCTGGTGTCGGGGATGGGGATCACGACGTCGATGTCGTGATCGGGCCAGTCGCGAAGGATCTGCTGGGCGAGTTTCTGACCCATACGAAGGCGGGTGCGATAGACGGACGTGCCGTCGATGATGCTGTCGGGGCGGGCCAGATAGACGTGCTCGAAGATACAGGGGACGTAGCGTGGGGCGCTGGAGCATTGCCGAATGCTCGTGGTGCCGTCGAACCGGACGATGATGGCTTCTCCCGGTCGGACGTCGCCTTCCAGTGCGAAGCCAAGGACGTCACATGCGACGCTCTCGGACGCGACCAGCACTTCGCGTCCGCCATCGGGCGACGTACAGGTACCCCAGATCAGTGGGCGAATACCGTTGGGATCGCGAAAGGCGACCATGCCGAACCCGATGATGAGCGCGACGACGGCGTAGGCGCCGCGGCAGCGCTCGTGGACGCGTGCGATGGCCGCGAACACGTCGTCTTCGGTGAGGGCGAGCACTCCACAGCGCTGCAGCTCGGTGGCGAGCACGTTCAGCAGCACTTCGGAGTCAGAGTCGGTGTTGATGTGGCGTCGGTCTTCGTCGAACAGCTCGGCCTTGAGTTGCTCGGTGTTGGTGAGGTTGCCGTTGTGCCCCAGCACGATGCCGAACGGCGAGTTGACATAGAAGGGCTGGGATTCTGCCGACGACGTGGTTCCGGCGGTGGGGTAGCGCACGTGCCCGATGCCGGCGTTGCCGCGCAGCCGGTGCATGTGCTGCTCCTGAAAGATGTCACGTACCTGGCCCACGGCGCGTCGCAGTAGCAGGCGATCGCCGTCGAGCGTGGCGATGCCTGCGGCGTCCTGACCACGGTGCTGAAGCACGGTAAGCGCGTCATAAAGGCGCGCGTTGACAGGCGATTGGCCGGCAATTCCGACGATTCCGCACATGACGGGGATCCGGGACAGGGTCGATGGGGACAGAACCTGAGGCCGGACGGAGGGGACGGCCGACCTTACGCGCGGCGGCTATACTCTGCCAGAAGCTGCTTGGCGATAGTGGCGCGCTGTATGTTCGAGGTGCCTTCGTAGATGGTGCCTATCTTGGCGTCTCGATAGAACTTTTCGAGCGGGTACTCGGTGGTGAAGCCCACTCCGCCACAGAACTCAATGCACATGGACGCGGCCTTTTCGGCGGTCTGCGAGGCATAGAGCTTGGCCATGGCGGCTTCTTTCAGGAAGGGCAGGCCGGCGTCCTTGAGGCGGGCGGCGTTATAGACGAAGAGCCGGGTGGCTTCGATCTGTGTGGCCAGGTCGGCGTACTGAAACTGCATGCCCTGAAAGTTGGCGATCTTTTCGCCGAACTGCTCGCGCTGCATCATGTAGGCCATGGCATAGTCGAAAGCGCCCTGCGCGAGGCCGAGCATTTGTGCGCCAATGCCGATGCGGCCTTCGTTCAGGGTCTCGATGGCGACCTTGTAGCCCTTGCCGACTTCGCCGAGCACGTTGGCTTCGGGCACCTCGCAGTTTTCGAGGATCACCTCGCAGGTGCTGGAGGCGCGAATGCCGAGCTTGTCTTCCTTTTTGCCGATTGAGAAACCCGGGAAGGACTTTTCGACGAGGAAGGCGGTAATGCCTTTGTAGCCTTTGCTGAAGTCGGTGTTGGCGATCACCAGAAAGAGCGAGCTCTCTTTGGCGTTGGTGATCCACATTTTGCGGCCATTGAGGATCCACTTGTCGCCGCGCTTTTCGGCCGAGGTGCGCAGGGCGAAGGCGTCAGAGCCCGAGCTGGGCTCGGACAGGCAGTATGAGCCTACCCACTCCGAGGCCATCTTCGGGAGGTACTGCTGCTGTTGGGCGGCGGTGCCAAAACGGAGGAGTGCGTTGTTGACGAGCGTGTTCTGAACATCGACGAGCACCGAGACGGAGGGATCCACCATGGCGAGGGCTTCGATGGCGAGGCTGGCCATGAAGATGGACGCGCCGGCTCCGCCGAACTCTTCGGGAATCTCGATGCCCATGAGTCCCTGCTCGAAGAGCTGCGGCAGCAGCTCGGGGTTGAGCGCGGCCGCTTTGTCCATGGCGTGGACGTGCGGGCCGATTTTGTTGCGCGCAAAAGCCAGGACGGTGTCGCGAAAGAACTTCTCTTCCGACGATAGTACGGTGAGAGGAGCAGACATAGCGGGTTCCATGGAACAGGCGGTGATGAGTGAGCCTGCGTCGGCGACGAGAGGTCAGCCAACGTCGGCGTTGATAGGCTGGCCGGCTGCGGCGATGAGCGATCAGCCAGCGTCGGCGATCAGGACGTACTTCTTGCGCACGGTCTTCGCGCGGCGAAACACCTCGTTACGCTCGAGAGCGGGGTACGGCTCGTGACGCGCGTCCAGAATCCACGTCCACTTGATGGACGGATCAGGGAACACGACGTCGATTCCCTTCACGGACACAGGGCCCACGCGGGTGCCGTCAACGGTGTAGATGGCGAGGTCGCCGCTTGCAGCAGACATAACAGACTCCAGAGCGAGTGGTCAGGTTCGCGTGCGTTAACGTCGCAGCGCGGGGAATTCAA
>JAGWVZ010000608.1 GCA_018970625.1 Myxococcales bacterium
CCCTCTGCTCTACAGTGCGAACTGGGACCACGCCGAACGCACGCCGTTCTGGGATGCACTCGATTTCATCGGAGTGACCGGGTACTACGAGCTTGCGACAGAGGACGACCCGGAGCCGGGTGTTGAACCTCTGTCTCTGGCTTGGCGTCCGATCATCGAACAACTGCGGGTTCTCTCCGAAGAGAATGATCGTCCGTTGCTGATTACCGAAGTGGGGTACGTTACGCAGAGTATCGCTGCGGCGCGCCCATGGGACTACACAGTGGACGGTGAGGCCAATCTTGGCGCACAATATGAAGCCTTCGTTGCTCTGACTCGTCCCTGGAGTCAGGAACCCTTTCTCGCTGGCGTCTTCGTCTGGAATTGGTTTGGTGACGGCGGAAGTCAGGACAATGGTTACACACCGCGAAACAAGCCGTCCGAGCAGGTGCTCCGACGGTGGTTTGGTGGATCAGTGAGTGGTGCCCGATGAAAGCATGCGTCGTCACCAAGACATCCAAACTCGATGTGCTCCTTGATAGTGACCCTTCCGGAGTGCACCATCTGGCCGAACGTGATCCGCTCGCGTACGCCGGCATGTTGGAGGGGGCGACCGCGCAACATCGAAGCAATGAGACGGTAGCTGAGACGCTTGCCCGATATGGCATCGAGAGCGTGTGGTTTCGCCGAGACTTCTTCAGTGAAGTGCCCGATGGCTGTGACGTGGTGATTGTCGTCGGAGGTGATGGGACGGTGCTGGATGTATCGCACCGAGTGTTCGCTCTGCCGGTGATCGCCATTAACTCGGATCCGATACGCTCTGTCGGGTACTACAGCGCCTGCGCCGCCGAGGACCTGGGTCCCGTTCTTGAACGGTGGCTCGATGGTACGATCGAACAATGTACCCTCGCTCGACTGACGCTCACAGTGGACGGTGAGCAGGTGCCGTGGCCGTGTTTGAATGACATTCTCGTGTGCAATGAGAACCCTTGCATGATGTCGCGTTACGTCATCATGGCTGGTCAGAGGAGCGAGAAACAGTCATCAAGCGGTCTGTGGATTAGCACGCCAGCGGGTTCAACTGCTGGAATCCGTTCTGCCGGTGGAACGGTAATGCCGCTGGAGGGGGCGTTGATTCAATATCTGATTCGCGAGCCGTATGTTCCTCGCGGGGTTCGATATGAGTTACTACGGGGAGTGCGTCACCTTCGGGAGGGGCTGCGAATATCGAGTCTCATGCCGGGTGGACGACTCTATATCGATGGACCATGGATGGTGATTCCTTTTGGTCTTGGTGTGCTGCTTGAGCTGTCTGAAGGCCCGCCGTTTCGGATTCTGGGTATGGACCCCGCTGTGCGAGAACGCTGATCAAACCGTCAGTGTCGGTTGGTTGCGGTGTTCCACCGTGACTCGCCGCGCGTTTCTTGACGACGTCAGCAATCCGGATGACATCATCAGACGTCGATGTGTCGTCAGGAAGTCAGGTCGTCGGGCATGGCCAAGAAACAACGAATTCACTATGTGCGCTTCGAGACGCCACAGAAGATCGCTCTTCTGGTCGCTGGAATGGTGTTGATGGGAGGGTCCGGAGCCGTAGGCTACTTTCTGGGCCAGCTACGTCCTCGAAGTCTGGATGCCGCGTACGTCTCGTCGGCGCCGCTGGCGCTCGATGGCAGCGGTACGGTAAACATGCCGATTCCCTCGGGAGTGTTCACCTTCGATGGGATTTTTTCGGCCGATCAGTCGAGCGTCACTCTCCCTCCACCGCCCATCGGGACCCCCTCAGCACTCGATATTGCGCCAGAAAATGGTTCGGTGCTGCCGCCGGCGGTCGAGATGCTCGCAGAGGTGGCCCCGGCCGCAGCGCCGCCTCCAGAGCCTGCGCTGGCGCCAGAGGTGTCTGAACCGTCTCCATTCGTCGAGGTTGGCGCAGAGGTAGATTCGCCGCCGGATGTGCTTGTCCAGCAGGGTTCCGTTGAGGTTCAGCGAACGGCTGTTGATCTTCCGCAGCCACCAGCCACGGTAACGGAGGTCGAACAGCAGCCATTGATGCAGGCGCAGTCAACAGAGCGTCCAGCCACCGACTCGTTGAGCAACACGCGTACGGTTTCGAGAGGCAGGCCGCGCCCTCCAGCCTCTGATTCATCGGGGCCTCAGGAGGTTGTCGTGTCGCGCGTGTCTTCGCATGAGGATGCAGAAGCGGCTCGGCAGGCTCTGCGCGGAGCCAGCCTGACGGCGACGGTACGACGTTCGTCCGATGGGGAAGGGTTTGAGGTGGTGTTGCGTACGTCGGGAAGTGACGCAGATCGTGAACGTCAGGAGCAGATCGGCCGCCGGGTACTGTCAGACCAATAAACGAGGCCGCTGACGATTCTGGCGATCGTGGAAGGGAGCGCCTCCAGCAGCGCCCGCATGCAAGAGTCCGAATTTTCAGGGAGTCGAGGAACCTTCTGAAGGTGCTGTTTCTGCGGGCACGGCCGTGTCAACAGCGGGCGCAGATGCAGGTTCGCTCTCAGCGGGCAGAATGGCACTGTCGCCCTGAACGACCGGGGCTTCCAGCGAACCGCTACCCTCCACATCAGTCGCAGCTGGTTGTTCGACGCCTGCAGCCCCTGCACCATCGGCGGGAGTGGCTGCCTCATCGGGGACCACTGAAGCGTTCGAGGC
>JAGWVZ010000609.1 GCA_018970625.1 Myxococcales bacterium
CTCCATGTAAGGGGTGAGCCCACCCCCCACCCACCAATCACCCCTGAACAACCCACTCCACCGCCTCGCGCAGCGCACCAATGACGTCGCGATGAGTACATTTCTGCTTGTTCCGGGCAAAAAGCCGGTCATAGAGCACCGCCAAGGTCAGGCGTGTCCGAATACTAGCAGGAGAGTCTCGATGAAGCGTCTTATCACCCGCGGGTTGCAGGTTTCGTGTGTCGTTGCGTTGCTCATGACGGGCGTTGCCTGCGGAGGGTCAGACGATGGTGACCCTGGCACGAAGCCCGATGCCGGCAGTGACGTCAGCGGCGACGTCGGCACCGACGCGATCGTTGAACCTGACGCATGCCCTGCCCCAACGGGTGAACCGGTGAATCACAGCGGATTCATAGAGGCCAACGAGACGTGGGCGGCGGGCGTTCACACGGTGTCTTCGACGGTTACGGTGCGTGCGGGCGTCACGCTCACCCTCGAGCCCTGCGCCGTCGTGCAGCTTGCGGCCGACCAGTCCATCACCGTCGACGACGAAGACGCACACCTGGTGGCACAGGGGGTGGCAGGGCAACCCATCCGCTTTGAACGGCTCGATGCGAACGCTGCGTGGGGCAGCTTGAACGTGTTTGCGCCGGGCACGATCGAGCTGTCGTGGGTGACGATCGATGGCGGTGGCACAACCGCTGCCGACCCGCGCAGCGCCGAGCTCGTGGGCGCCTCGCTGGCCGGGCGCAACCAGACCGGTACACCGTTCGATACGGTGTTCGTTGACCACGTGACCATCACGCGTTCAGCCGGCCTCGGGGTGCTGCTGGACTCCACCGGGTTCGCGAGCGGATCCACCAACCTGACCGTGACCGGCGCTGGGCTCAATCCCGTGTATCTGGGCGCTGCGTACGCCACCCACCTGCCCAGCCTGACGCTCGAAGGTAACGGTGACGACCGCGTGTTGCTGCAGACCGCTGGTGCCGCTGTGTACGACAGCAGCGAACCTGTGCTGGGCGAGGCGACCCTTCCTGACCCCGGGGTTCCCTACCTGGTTGGCATAGAGGGCACCCACCCCTCCATTATCGTCGGCGATAGCCGAGCCGAATCACCCTCGGCCACCCTGACCATCGAGCCCGGTGTAGAGCTGCACTTTCAGGGCGGCGATACCACGAGCGCGGGCGTGCTTGTGCGGGGCAAGTCGTCGGGCCCAGAGTGGGTCGAACAGGGCGCGCTGATCGCCGTGGGTACACCGGACCAACCCATCGTCATGCGCTCGGCCGAGGCAACGCCTGCGCCTGGTGACTGGCAGGGGCTTTATTTTCAGTATGTCGTGAGCACGCGCACCGCGCTCGAGCACGTGCAGGTGTTCGATGCCGGCGGTGAGAGCAGCACAACAGGCGTTTGTGTTGCGTCTGTGGGCGCGTCGAACTTCGACGCAGACTGCTCGGTGGTGCTCTTTCTGAACGTGCAGCCGGCAGCGTCGTTTATTTTGAATTCATTGTTTTCGAACGGAAATGGCTGCGGCATTTATCGTGGCTGGCGGGGCGATGCGATCGATTTCGAGGCATCGAATACCTTTGCCAGCCTGAGTGGTTGCGCCCAGTCGAACGTGTACAACGACGATGCACGCGCCTGCGTGGGTGGCACCTGCGAATAAGCACCTTGCTCGGGCGCGAATCGCTGCATTCCTGAGCAAAACAACCATTCCAGGCACCACAGCGCCCTCGTGCGGGAGCGGCCCAGGACGCCCGGCCGCACGAGCTCCCTGGCGTCTTGTAGACGGCACCCGGTCGGGAATAAGGCGTGTGATTTCGCCGCGATGTATTTCAGCGAAATGGAATGGGTCACCCTGTTGAGTGAAACACGCCGACCCTGCCCACCATTGCCATTTTTACCCGTGACGTGCGCCAGTCAGTCGCTGCTGAATGGCGTGGTCCAGTGCCTCGCGCAGCACGTTCATGTCGTCTACCTGCTGCAGCTCGGCTAGCCGCTCGGGTGCATACCGACTTACCAGCTCCAGTAGAGCAGCAATACCCCCTTCCTGCAGCGCAGCTTCGCGCGTGATGCGCGTAATGCGCTGATAATTCGTCTCTTGCTCTGCGGTGGTGACGGGGATTTATTCGTTCATAATGGCCTCGTTCAGACGTTTACGGGCGAGTGTAGAGAGTACAGGACTGTCGAGCAATAGCCGCATGCGGCGCGCGGCTGCCTTGCAGGAAGCGCCAATCCGGCTTAACTTTTCCCCATGTCGACGGCACTTCTATCTTCGCCGGACTGCGACCGTCTCTTCGAACTGGCGGCTGCGCAGGCCGGGCACTTCACCACGCGGCAAGCGGCCGAGGTCGGCTACTCGGCCCAGCTGCTCGCGCACCTCGCCGTGGTCGTTCCCAGTGGCGTCGTGCTGCACTTCGGCGACGTCGCCGCGCACGAGCGCTGCTGTGTCGGTCCCGTGCCGGTGACGACCCCGTCGCGTGCGCGTGCAGATTGCACAGCGGAGCACGCCACGTCCCCGCGAGCGCCGCATACGAACGAGGAGACTGCATGAACCTCATTGCGCTTCAATCCCTCATCGCTCAAGGCGAGTCCGAGACGCTGGAGCTCAAGCGTTCGACCGCCGAGCTGAAGCGCGCTGG
>JAGWVZ010000610.1 GCA_018970625.1 Myxococcales bacterium
CAAAACCTCTGTCTCTACCGACGACGCAAAGAAGCAATTTGAAAACGTGCAGGTCGTTCTCCCCTATTTGCGAAAAGCCTCGGCGCCCAAGTAATTCCAGCCTTTGTCCAGGTTCGCCGTCCTGACCCGGTACACTCATGAATGCCATCGCCGCCTTGCACCAGAGCAGCCACCACCTCGATGACGCCATGGAGGCGCTGACCTTCGAGAATTACAACTGGGCATTCGAAGAGACCTGGCGCGGCACCGCGCTGCTGCTTCAGGCCGCAGGCGCGACGCACAACGACGTCGTGACGCAAACGCCGAAGGGGCAGATACCACCCGCCGGCGCACTCCACAATCAACGGCATCAGCTCTCCGACCCACCCGCGTCACTCGCGACACTCGTGAACCAGCTCGAGTCGATTCGAGCCCATTTCAGGGCGGCGGTATCGCCAGACTCCGCGCACGATTCGCACGCGAGCCCCGTTATCGACGCGGTGTTTCAGGCGTGGGACGAACACGACAGCCTCTCTCGCGCGCACGCTCTGGTTCGTTACCCACACATTGTGGTTCGCCCCACTATGTCTGACAATTCAGACCTTTGCCGCGACTCCGAAAACACCTCTGTAGCCGCCTCGTCATTGGCGCATATCGCCCGCGAAAACCCCGCCGAAAATTCGCGTGCGAGACTTGTTTCACAGACCGTCGATCAGGCCGTGCGTACATCGCGCGGCCAGCTCACGCGCCGGGAGGCATTGCGCATGATGGCAGCCGGCGCGCTGGTGCCTCTGGCCGCATGCACCCGTGCCGAAACGTCGGATGGCGGCTCGGCGGCAGAGGGGTCAGCCGTTCAACCGGCACCCGCTGCAGCACCGCCAACGCCGGCTGCGCCTGCGATGGTGCGAAACGTGACGCCGCTCACCGACATGCAGTGGCCCACGTCTGACCCCTTTCTATTCTGCGCGTATCATGTCGATCATTTTCCCGCTGGAAACGAACAAATGGGGCCGGCCGCGTCGCTCGAAGGTCGGGTTATCGGGCGGGATTTCGAGAGTATCGACAACTGGAATATGTACCATGGCGATATTGTACCGGGTTTTCCGCGCCACCCGCACCGCGGATTTGAGACTGTTACCGTCGTACGCACCGGGCTGCTTGACCATACGGATTCCATGGGGGCCACCGCGCGATTTGGTGAAGGCGACATACAATGGTTGACGGCGGGCGGTGGTATTCAGCATGCAGAAATGTTTCCGTTATTACGCGCCGATGCCGGAAATCCGCTGGAGTTATTTCAAATCTGGCTCAATCTGCCCGCGCGCGACAAAATGGTGCCATCGTATTTTACCATGCTCTGGCACGAACGAATTCCCCGAATTACCGTACGTGATGCCAATGACCGCAGCATCGATATCACCGTTGGCGCAGGCACCTGGAGCGGACAGCGTCCACCTGCACCACCGCCGAATTCCTGGGCATCACGCCCCGAAAGCGACCTTGCGATCTGGACGTTGCGCATGGATTCCGGCGCACAATTCGAATTCCCCGCTGTGCTCGAGGGAACCGAACGCTCGATTTATGTGCATCGCGGAGACGGCGCACAGGTCGGCGGACAACAGATATCGAACCTGAACCGCATTGAGGTACAGGGCAACGGCCCCATTACCATCATCGCCGGTTCGGCCGAGACCGAAGTGCTGCTGCTGCAGGGCCGCCCAATCGGTGAGCCCGTCGCACGCCGCGGACCTTTTGTGATGAACACCCCCGAAGAAATCCAGCAGGCCTATGCCGACTTCCGCCAGACCGGCTTCGGTGGATGGCCCTGGCCCGCCGACGGCCCGGTGCACGAACGCACCCGCGGTCGCTTTGCCCGGCACGTGGATGGGCGGTACGAGGAACCGACGTGATGTAATGCGCGATGAGCTTTCGATGTCAGGCAGAAAATTGCAAGGCGGTGCTTTACTCATCTAACTTAGCTGTATATACGACGTATATCCATCTGTTCTGCTGCAGGTCATGTCTCATGCAAACAACAGTTCAAAAATGGGGCAATAGCCTTGGGCTACGTATCCCCCGGTCCATGACCGAACGTTTGAGCGTCGAAGCCGGTACCATCGTCGAGATCGAAGTAGTCGGCGACCAAATCACCATCAGGCCCATCGTCCGGCAAGCCTGCTCTCTGCAAGAACTCCTTGCGGGCGTTACCGACGAGAACATGCACGCCATCGTCGACTTTGGCGCTTCTGTTGGACGTGAGGACTGGTAGTGGCCACACGGTATACTCCCGACAGCGGCGATGTGATCTGGCTACAATTCACACCACAGGCAGGACACGAACAGGCTGGCCACAGACCAGCGCTGGTACTTTCTCCTCAATCCTATAATGCCAGAGTGGGGCTGGCGATTGTTTGTCCGATCACGTCGTCCATCAAGGGCTACCCGTTCGAAGTTCAGCTCCCACCAAAGTTCCCTGTCAAAGGTGCTGTGTTGTCGGATCAATTAAAAAGCATCGATTGGAAGATTCGAGGTGCGACCTTCATCGATTCAGTACCCGCCCATGTGCTCATAGACGTCCGCACGCGCGTCGCCGCGCTCATCGGGTAGCTATTCTCACCGATACCGCTCAAACAACGCG
>JAGWVZ010000611.1 GCA_018970625.1 Myxococcales bacterium
GATGGTCAGGCGGTCGGACTGGTACACCGTGACATCAGCCCTCAGAACATCCGCGTGTCGACAAGCGGCCAGGTCAAGGTCATGGACTTTGGCATTGCCAAAGCTCGCAGCAGCTCCAACAAAACGCAAACGGGCGCTGTAAAGGGCAAGCTGTCCTACATGTCTCCTGAACAGATTATGGCGCAGGACCTGGACGGGCGCAGCGACATCTTTGCACTCGGCATTGTTCTTTACGAGCTGCTCACAGGGCAGCGCCCCTTTGGTCATGAGAGCGAGCTGCTGGCCATCTCGGCCATCATGAATCAGCAGCCACGCTCGGTGTCTGATCTGTCTCCCGGCACACCCGCAGAGCTGGAGCAGATCGTGCTCCGCTGCCTCGCCAAAGACCGGAACCAACGGTTCCAGAGCTGTAGCGAACTGCAGATGGCGCTGGAACAGTACCTTCGCGCCGAAGGAGTGCTGCTAACTGCCCGCGATGTCAGTGAGTATTTGCGGGACTTCTTCTCGGCGCAGCCCGTCGGGACGATCGCTGCGCTGGAGCGCAGCAATTATGGGACTGCCCCGGGTCTGGATTCGGGAGTGCCCGGCAGCACGGGAAAACTTGCGAGCGGTCCGACCCGCGTGAATCACGCCGGTGGCATGAACACGATGACGCAGGGCCGGGTTGACGATGGCTTTAGTGCGCCGCCACCTCGCACCCGCAATGGCCTGGTCGCGGTGCTGGCGGTGCTTGTCGTTGCCGTGCTCGGCGCTGGCGGTGCGCTGTTCTGGTTCGTCATTCTTCCAGCCATGAACGCAACGGCCAACTCTGCCGACGCGACAGCCGAGGCATCGGGAATGCTGGATGACGCCGCGATTCTGGCCAACGCAGACGTCGTGCCGGATGTGACCGCTGACGCAGACAGCAGCAGCGCGGCGAACGAGGATGTGCCCCCGCTGTCCGACGCGCTCGTACTGCCGCTCGAAGGCACAGGCGCGCTGGCTACGGCGGGTTCAGGTTCACAGGAGGGCAGCTCGGGAGCGCTCGCAGGTACCGCCGCCCTGCCCTCAGATGGCAGCACCAACGCACTCGAAGGCACCGCCGCCCTGCCCACGGAAGGTACGACACCCGTCGCCGAGCCGCCCGATGCAGGAACCGAATCGCGCACGCCCGCTCGTGATGCCGGAAGCCGCCAGTCACGGCCACCCAGCCGCGAGGTCACCAGCACCGGGTCTCTGACGCTCGTTCTCAGCAGTAGCGCGCGCGTCTATATCGATGGCCGCGAACGGGGATACTATTCGGGTTCGGTTCGCATCGCGGACTTGCCGGTGGGCCGGCGCACCATCCGAGGTGTGAACGCAGAAGGGATTGAACGCATCGTCGAGGTCGACATCGTCCCCGGGTTGAATCGTGCTCGATTGAACTTCTGACGGCTGCCGCGAGCGCGGCCGTTCAGGATGGCATTATGCCGGACGCGGCGTAAGCAGCTCGGCGCCAGACGTGTTTTCGAGCCACGCCTCGAGCACATGGGAACGATATTTCTCGGCGTACGCTGGATCGAACACGTAGCCGCGAACGCGAACGCGAATCCGGGTTGCGTCGCGCTCATCCACCATCAGGAAGGTCTCGGGGCGAGCGTGAAGCGAGGCAAACGGGCTGGTGGCCGCACAGATCGCCGCAAGCGCGCGCGCATCAATGGGCGGAATCGCAGCGTTCCACGGGAGGTCCACTTCGACAGGCACCTCGGCGGCATCGACGGACAACCGCGAGAGACCTTCTCGCAGTAGCCGCCAGTTGGGAATCTCGTGCTCAATATGGTCAAATCCACGCAATCGAAGTGCTGTCATGCCGACACGAACGACAACGCCGCGGCGTCCCGCGGCTTCCACAAGGTCGCCACGTGAGAAAGGCACGCGCGCCATCACCAGCCAGCCAGCAATGACATCCTCGACGAAGCCCCTTGCACCCCAGGCGAGCAGGGCAACGGCAGGCACAACAGGCAGCAGAACGAACAAACCGCCATGAAGCCATCGAAGCGTGGCAAACGACCAGACCACAAGGGCCGCTACAATCAGGGCACCACGCCATCGCGCCAGCCCCGCCGCGTGGCTGCGCTGCGCGGGTCCATGGATCGTCACTTGCCAGAGCCTGTGAAAACGAATGTGCGCCCAGAGCGCGCCCAGCAGCAGCACGGAGCCCAAAGCAGAGAGTATACCGGGGAGAAGTTTGGCCCACATGGCGACGCCTACAGCAGGTTTCGTTGCGCCAGCTCCCGGTAGAGATGCTGATACGCGACACGATTCACAGTAAATCCTCGCTGCGAGGTCGCCTGACCTTCCACGAGGTGGGCGTGCCGGAGCTGACCGAGCAGGGCGGCTGCATCACCACGAGGTACGCGCAGCACCTGGGCAAACTCGTCGAGCGTCAGGCCACCGTGCAGCAGAATACTGGCAAGAGCAGCGCAACGCAGGCCATCCAGTGGCGACAGCATTGCTTCGGGTAACGGAGGCGCAATGCTGACCACCAGCTCACGTCCGTCGGCACCCGGTGTAAGGGAGCCCAACCAAAGATAGAGAGCCAGCGGGGGGTAGCCGTCGGTGACGCGATGCAAATCGTCAAAGTACGCGGCTGCGGCG
>JAGWVZ010000612.1 GCA_018970625.1 Myxococcales bacterium
CAATCGGCACCGAACCGCGACGAACGCCACGTACTCGTCCAGCAGCCCATCACCCAGACTCAGCAGAGCCGGAGCCGTCGCAGGAGAATCAACAGGTTCCGCAATCACGGTCATGACAGCAGCCTCCGCGGCAAGGGGGTTCGCCCGCTACCTGTCGGGCATCGACCCGGGCACCGAGATCCCGCCGTCGGGGCTGATCAGCTCCCGACGACCACGCACGACCCCGCACATCTTCACCGACGCCGAGATCGGTTCGCCGCTGGCGGTGATCCCCGCCGTGATCGCCTCACCGTTCAAGGCCCGCACGTACGCCATGGTGATCGGGCTGGTGGCGTGCACCGGGATGCGGATCGGGGAGGTCATCGGCCTGCACGACACCGACATCGACGAAAGCGCGCGGGCGCTGCTGGTTCGGGAGTCGAAGTTCGGCAAGTCCCGCCTGGTCCCCGTGCACGCCACCGCGATGGGCGAGATTCACGCCTACCGTGCCGAGCGTGACCGGGTGCTGCCGACGCGGCGTGACCGCAACCTACTGGTGTCGAACGCGGGCACCGCGGTGTTCTACACCCAGGTCGGATTCGAGTTTCGCCGCATGCTGGATGCCAGCGGCGTCGGGGCAGCCGCACGGCGCCGGCCACGGCTGCACGACTTTCGGCACACGTTCGCCGTGCGGACCCTGACCGACTGGTACGCCCACGGCGAGGATGTTGCGATCCGGCTGCCGGTGCTGTCGACCTACCTCGGGCATCGCGACCCCCGCTCCACGTACTGGTACCTGACCGCGACGCCCGAGCTGCTCGGGCACGCTGCCGGGATGCTGACCGAGGTCGGAGACCAGCAATGGGCGTGATGCTGGCGCCGCTGCTGCAGGGGTTCTTTATCGACCAGCTGACCCGTCAGCGTGGCGCGTCACCGGCCACGATCGCCGCGTACCGTGACACATTCCGGCTGCTGCTGACCCACCTGCAGCACGTCACCGGGACACCACCGGCCGGGCTGCGGCTGTCGGACCCCGACGCGGCGGCGGTCAGCGGGTTCCTCGATCACCTCCAGGCCGATCGAGGAAGCCTGCCCCGCACCCGCAACACCCGCCTCGCAGCGATCCGGTCGTTCTTCCGCTACGCCGCGCTGCGCGAACCCGCCCACGCCGACCAGATCGCCCGGGTGCTGGCCATCCCACAGAAACGCCAGCACAAGGCCCAGGTCGCCTACCTCATGCGAGTGCAGGCCCACGCCCTGGTCAGCACCCCCGACACCGGCACGTGGGAAGGCCGCCGCGATCAGGCGTTCCTGACCTTGGCCCTGCACACCGGGCTACGGATCAGCGAACTACTGTCGCTGCGCCGCGTCGACGTCACCCTCGGAACGGTCGCACAGGTCCGCTGCACCGGCAAGAGCCGCAAGGAACGCGCCGTCCCGCTGACCCCCGCGACCGCGAAGGTGATGCGCGCGTGGCTGCGTGAGATCCCAGCCAGGCTCAACGCCGCCGTGTTCGCGACCAGGGCCGGACGGGTGCTCAGCCGGGACGCGATCGAGCACCGCCTCGCGATCCACGCCGCCACCGCGGCCACGACCTGCCCGTCCATCGCCGGCGTGCACGTCACCGCGCACGTCCTGCGGCACACGTGCGCGATGAACCCGCTCCACGCAGGGGTCGACTCCGCTGTCATCGCAATGTGGTTGGGCCACGAAGACCTGCGCTCCACCCAAGCCTACCTCCACGCCGACATGACCATCAAGGAACGAGCCCTCGAACGAACCTGCCCCATCGACGTGCCCCCCGGTCGCTACCAGCCCTGCGATGACACGCTCCTGGCATTCCTCGAGGCCCTGTGATTATGCCGACCAATCGACGAACGCGAGCCGAGAGAATCCGCTGCAGCGCAACACGTTCACCACCATCAGCTCAAACCGCATCGGCATAACCACCACATCGGCATAGATCGACGAGCTCGGCTACCTGCCACTACCAGCCGAAGCCGCAAACGCCCTCTTCCAAGTCGTATCGCAGCGATACCTGAAGACCAGCATCATCATCATCACCAATTGGGGCGTGGGGTCATGGGGCGAAATCCTCGGCGACACCACCGTCGTCGCTGCCATGCTCGACCGACTCCTGCACCGCAGCATCGTCATCACCCTCGACGGCGAGTCCTACCGGCTCCGCGAACATCACGCCCGCAACGAGCAACTCCGACGAACCACCACCGGCACCCGAACACCACTACAATGACCAGCACTCCAGGTGAAGAAAATCGACGAGCAACCCCCGGGGACTTTCAACGAGCGCCATCAATCATGAGGAGCCAGCAAATCTGCCAGCCAGGACTTCCTCACACGTGAATGCGGATGGACACGTTTCTCCTTCACGCCTAGTCCCTTGGCGCCCTAGAGAGACATAGACAATCTTTGTACCCATCGGCACTCGGTACTCCACTTCAGCACACGATGACACCCGAGTGGGGTACTCTGGGTAAAGAAAGTTCGAATAGAGAGGTCGCCTAAGGAACGTTGCGGCTACCCTGCTGTACTTCTGGCCTTGGTAGGTTGAGAACGATTCTGGATCGAGGCACACAGCGCTCGTCGCAGACAAACTATTGGCCCAC
>JAGWVZ010000029.1 GCA_018970625.1 Myxococcales bacterium
CGAAGACACCGACGCCTGTGTCGGTGACGGCTGCGGTGGACGCCGCGACGTCTCCGGCGGAGACGACGACACGGACGACACCGATGAGGGAGCAGACACCGCCGGGCGCGACATCGAGAGTCCGGACACAGGCTCGGGGTGCACACCGGGCGCACAGGTGTGTGTGGACGCCAACACGGCGGGCGTTTGTCTGGCCGACGGCGTGTCCGTCACGCCTATTCCGTGCGCCGCAGGCCAGACCTGTCAGAGTGGTGTCTGCGCCGAAGGCACCGCACCCGTTTGTACGCCGGGCACCGTCAACGGCTGCGCCAGTGGCTCTGCGCTGCTGCGCTGCAACGACGACGGGTCCGCGTTTGTGGAATCTCCATGTCCCGCCGACGCCGCCATCTGTCGCGACGGTGCCTGCGAATCCACGATCTGCGACGCTGGCGAACGTTCGTGTCGGGGGGCCGATGTCGTTTCGTGCAACGCCGACGGTCAGGACTTCAGCGTCGTCGAGACGTGCCCCATCGCCTGCTCTGCGGGTCGCTGTGTCGACACCGACGCCTGTGCGTTCGACGGAAAATACTACCTCGGCTGTGACTTCTGGGCTGTTTACCTCGACAATGAGGCTCGCGGCCTTGGTTTTGGCCTTACCGTCTCAAACCCAGGCGGTAATGACGTGAATTTTGACATTCTTGGCCCCGGCGACGCCGTCCTGCAGAGCGGCGTTGTGGCAGGCGGCGCACTGGCCTTCGTGGACCTGTCGACCGCGGTGCAACCGAACGGCTCGGGCATCACCGACAGCGCCTACCGCGTTCGCGCCAACGGGCCTGTGACGGTGCACCAGTTCAATCCCCCGAACAACATCGTCGAAGGCTACTCCAACGACGCCTCGCTGCTCCTGCCCTCCAACGCGCTGGGCACCAGCTACCGCGTCATGGCCTACCATTCGGGCGACGACCTCGCGATCTTCGCCCGTCTGTCGGCGCGCTGGTACGTGACCATCGTCGCTACCAGTGAAGGCACAACCGACGTCACCATCAACACCCCCGCAGGCATTTCGGCCGGCACGGGTGTCACCGCCATGGCCCCGAACAGCACCAACACCATCACGCTGCAGCGCGGCCAGGTGCTCACCCTCATGGCCGAGCGAAACAACGGTGACGAACCGGACGCGGACGATCCGGCCGACGTGACCGGCATGTCCATTGACGCCACCCAGCCCATCGCCGTCTTCTCGGGCAGCGAGGCCTCGTACATCCCCGACGACACCGGCGCTGCCGACCACATCGAGCAGCAGCTCTACCCCGTCGACACGTGGGGCACCGAGTATGTCGTCGCAAAATTCGCTCCGCGCGGCGGCGAAGACGACATTTTCCGGGTCATGACCAACACCGCCGGCACCCGTCTCACCACCATTCCGCCCATCGAAGGTGTCAACGGCCGTGTGCTGAACAACCCCGGCGACGCAGTCGAGTTCCTGTACCGCGGCGACTTTGTTGTGCAGGCCACCGCACCCATCTCCGTGGGCCAGTTCATGGTGGGCTCCCTGTACCCCGGCTTCGGTGCCAACTGCAGCGGCACGCGCACCACCGGCTGTGTCATTCCGCTGGCACCCGAATGCGGCAACACCAAGCGACTCGGCGACCCGGCGTTCCTGTTGCCCGTCGCTTCGTCGCAGCTGCGAACCGACTACAACTTCCTGGTGCCCGAGGGCTACACCGAGAACTGGGTCTCGATTGTGCTGCCCACCGGTGCCACGGCCGAGCTCGACGGCACCGCAGTCACCGCAACGCCGACCACGATTGCCGGCACCAGCTGGCAGATCGTGCGCGTTGAGGTGGCGCCTGGAACGCACCGCCTGGTCAGCAGTGCTCCGTCGGGTCTGTATGTCTACGGGTATGGTTGCGACGTGTCGTACGCCTATCCCGGCGGCCTGAATCTGGACACCGAATAATTCAACCTCGTCAGGCACTTACCCAACCCGCGTGAAACGCCGACTGGACAGCCGTCTGCGCATCACCCATGATTCCGGGGTCTGAACTGCCCGCCCCCATTTATGTCATGCTGTCGTCGGCTCCCCGCCGTTCCGAACTCGCTGCGCTGCGCAGGCAGCTGCGCGCCGAACGGCATGCCGGATTAGCCGGGCTGCCGGGTTCAGGGCGACTCTCGCTGGCCAGACTGGCGTTGCCCGAAGCCGAGGTCATCACGTTCGACGACTGGTCGGCCGACCGCATCGTTCCCGACGCGGGGCTCATTGTTGACGCGCGCGGGTCGGTCTTCGACTCGCAGCCCACTCCCTTCCAGACACCACACAAAACCCGCACGGCGGGCCCGGTGCTCTGGCTTCTGGACGCAAGACCGACCGGACTTGCCTGGTGCGCCATTCTGAATGCGCTGCCGCTCGCCGCGGCAAAGGCGCTGCTGTTGCACGAGGCGCGAACCGTCGATCCCATGTTCGACGCTGCACACCTCAACAGCGGGCAGTGGCAGGAGCTGTGGCGCAACACCGCCGGCCTGCCCGGACTGCTGGTCCTTGCAGGGAAAGCCCTGCCATCACTGGGGTTCAGGGCTACCAATCGTGCCCTGGTCACCCTGGGCCATCCCGATAACGTACTCGACCAGGAGTGGTTTACCGAACCACTCCTCAGGCGTGTTGCCGCGCTCGATACCGCACAGCGGGCACTCACCACCGCCGCCCTGGTGGTCGACCGCACGCTGCCCATCGAGTCGCTGATGACGCTGGCCGGGCTTCCACGGGCCAGAAGCGCAAGTCAGGTCGGCCACTGGTTCGACTCCGGGCTCCTGTTACCCGCCACAGAGATTGAACAAGGAGTCTCACTACCCGCACCGGTACGAAGCACGTTGCGCCACAGCCGCTCGGTGACCCGCCTGCCGCTTGCAGAGACGGTCGAGCGCCTGTTTGACCTGCACACGCCGGTCCCGGACGATCCCGAAGCTGCGCTGGAAGAGAGCGCCTGGAGCGACCTGCTGTACGCGGCCACCCTGACAGGTTTGCCCGCATTGCTGCGCTGGAAACTACTGCAGCGTCTGGACGATACAGCACGTACGCCCGCTCAGCTGGCGGCGCTTCAGTCCATCGGTCATGAAGGTTCGGATGATCCGGTCGACAGCCTGCTGCTGGCACGCCGACTTCGACGCACCGGCCAGTTTGACCTGTCGCTCTCGGCTTCGACCGCCGCCCTGAACAACGAGGCGTTGCTCGCTGCTGCCTGTCTTGAACATGGGCGCACCCTCTATGCATCGGGGCGATTGCAGGAGTCGTCCACCATGCTGGGCTCCCTGCCGGACGACGCTCCGCCCGCATGGCGCTGTGAGGCGCTGCGCACCCGGGCGGCGATCGCGCTGGCATTCGACCTCGTCAGTGAAGCGCGCCTGCTGGCACAACAGTCCCTACAGCTGGCGACTGCAAACGCGCTGAGTGCTGCGCAGGCGCGCTCGATGGGGTTGCTGGCATCGATCGAAATGGCTGACTCCCGTCTCGAACCAGCGCTCGAACATTTACTGCAAGTACGCGAATTCTTTCGCAAAAGAAATGATTCGCGCGGAGAACTCGCCGCCCAGGTCACGCTCGCGTCTCTGTATATTGCGCAGCAACGACACGCCGACGCCGACGTGGTGCTCACCGAAGCCGAGCTCGCGCTGGCGCGGCGCGAAGACTCCGCCCTGTTGAGCATGACCTTTGCTGCCCGTGCGCTGTCTCATATGGACCAGGGAAACTGGACAGAGGCGCGCTCGTGGATGGAGCGCGGATTTGCCTTTACGACGGATCGTCAGCCGCGTGTCTATGCCTGGCTGGGGGCGCACGCCGGCGTCTGGCATGCGTTACAGGGCGATCGCGATACCGCGCGCAACCGCTTTGCCGACACGGTTGTGCGGTTCGCGCGCATGGGCGACCTTCGAAATACGCGCCTGTTCGGTGGCTGGATGGCTCTTTTGGCCGACGTCCCCGAGGAAGCCGCCGCCATTATGGGACACAGCGCGCCCTCGTCTGCCGAGCTGCTTGCGCTGGCATCGCTGCGTCAGGGCGACCCTCCGAGAAGCTGTGATTCGGCATGGATTCGACTGGCATCGCAGTTCGCGCAAGTGGTGGCACGACCCACGCTGGCGTACGACGGGCACTGGATTCTGACCTCGCAGGGCGAGCGCATTGACCTGACGAGGCGCACGCCGGCTCGGAAGATTCTGGCCACGCTGATTCACGCGATGGAACACCACTTGGGAGCATTGTCCACAGCTGAACTCTTTGCCGCGGCCTGGCCGGGTGATCGCAGCCGTCAGGACGCCGCCCGGGCTCGTGTCTACGTGGCCATCAATGAGCTAAGGCGATCAGGACTGGCGTCGGTGTTACGCAGCGACGCGAACGGGTACTGGTTGCAGGGCGTGCGTCTACATGTGGACGCGAACGAGACGTAACCCCGGAAGAACCGGCGACTTCGCGCACCGGGTACGTCAGTCGATTTCGACCTGAAAGGTGCCGTCGTACACACATCCGTCGCTGCTGGTGCCCGTAAAGTCACCCTCGATGGAACGTCCGAACGCCGAGGTCTCACCACGCCATCGCAGTGTCGCAGACACCTCGGTGCCGTCTTCGAGTTGATACACCTCCTGCGTTGTCCATTGTACGCATAGACCGTTGGTGCGGGTGTTTGAAACAACGGTAGCCGTTGAACCCGTCTCCATTTCCAGCTCGCTATCGGGTACTCCGGCAGACGAGCCACTTTCAGGCTGGCCCGAGAAGGTTTGGCGGACATTCCAGGGTTCCCGAAACCGAACCCTTATCTCGCCATTACGGCTCTCGTCGTAGCAACCGGTGCGTTCAGCGCGCCCCTCCAGCTGCCACGCACCCGAATAATCAGGCTTGCTGCTGGTCTGACAGCTGTCCGAGAACAGATCGGCCAGAAAATCGTCACACGACACCGTCCCTGCGCCCGATAAAGCCAGCAGAGCAAAGGAAAATACTCGGGATAAATTCCGCATGGTCATTACCTTCAGAAATGAACGCCCACGCCGGTCAGTATGGCTGGATGGGCCACCTGATTACCCATGTTCATCCATGTAATTTCGGCGTCCACGTGCAGGCTTAGCCTCACTTTGTAGGTTCGAAGAAACAGTGCGCCTACCCGAACAAAACTGCCGACTCCAAAGCGGCCTTGTCGTACAACGCTCTCCTGCTCCTGCACGATCGCGTCACCCGTCTCTTCATATCGAAAGGTGTTGGCTGTGGTGAATCGCAACCCTGCACCACCCCCTATATACGGCGAAATAACACCATCGTGGGGCAGCCATAGCCCGGCGACATCCAGATTCCACATGAACATGGAGCCCGATCGTGCTTCATTGGTTTTTCCCTCGGGCGCTGCAAAGCGAAAACCGGTGCGCGTCTCGATCGCAAAGTGTCGCGCCTCACCCCAGTATCCAAACTCCAGCGCCGGCCCCACGCGCCCATTCAGAAACGAATTGGCGTAGGGTACGTGTGCCGCAATTCGAAAAAGAAACCCGGAGTCGAGATCGGCCCGCCGATCCACCTGCGCGTCTGCCTGCGTGATCTCGCCCAGACGCTGTGTCATCACGCTTGCACCCCCTGCCAACATCTCGGTCGCCAACTGAGCCGCGACGACGTCGAGCTCTTCCGGCGACATGGCCGACGCCTACGCAGAGCCTGCCACCGGCTGTTGCCAGCTGACGGTGACCATGATGCGCTCACCGAGTCGACCGATGGTCATGGCCACCGACCGGTCACATGCTGCGCCTGTAACCTCATCCTCCATCAGCAGCGCTTGGCCACGCTCCATGACCTCGGCCTGCCAGATATTCAGGAACGTCGTCTGCGTATTCTCATCCAGGCCCGACGCCTGAAGGTCGGTCAGGCACCAGGTCTCTGCCCATGCGGGAGCACAGACGCTCATCATCGTGAGCCATGCGGTGGCGAACGCCGCCCTGTAGCAAAACTTCATAGACGCTCTCTGCAGTCTTCCAGAAATCCTGTCGGCGAGGCTTAGACGGGATCGTCGCACGGAGCAAACGAACCGGCAGGGCGGAGTTCACCTCCGGGCCTGTCGCAAACAACCGGAGTCGCCTTGTGCGACCCTGATCGCGGTCATTCGGTCGCACTTTTCCGACCACAGGTATCTGAATCGGCGCGCAACCAACGCGCTTGCAGAATACGGGATGAATCTGCCATCGAAGCGTCCGTGTTGTCGTGCGCCCACCGCCCTCTGGAAATCGTCGCCATGCTCGTACTCGCTGTGAATTGTGGAAGCTCGTCGCTGAAGGTTGACCTGGTTGATACGCTGTCTGGGCGCAGCCTGGTGCAAGGTGATGTGCAACGCATCGGGGGGGATGCCGTGGCGCAGGTCGATGACGCGGCGCGAGAATCTGCACCACTGCCCGACCACGCCGCCGCCCTGCAATGGCTGCTGCCGCGGTTATTACAGGTTACCGTTTCGAGCGCTCAAGGTAGCGATGCCAGACCGGCTACGATTGAGGGAGTCGGGCACAGGGTGGTTCACGGGGGAGAACGGTTTTCGGACCCTGTTGAAATCGACGATGACGTGCTGCGTGTGATTGAGGAGCTTGTGCCCCTGGCGCCGCTGCATAATCCGGCGAATCTGGCGGGGATTCGCGCGGCGCGTGCGCTGTTGCCGGGGGTTCCACAGATTGCGGTGTTCGATACTGCCTTTCATGCGACGCTGCCGACCCGCGCGCGGTCGTATGCGTTGCCGGGCGACGTGGTGCAACAATTTGGGCTGCGACGTTATGGGTTTCATGGCATCAGTCATGAGTTTATTGCGCAGCGTGCGGCTCGACATCTGCAGCAGGATATTCGGGATTTACGCCTGATTACCTGTCATCTTGGAAATGGTGCGAGTATTTGCGCTGTGGAATATGGACGTTCGGTCGAGACCAGCATGGGGCTGACGCCCCTCGAAGGGCTCGTCATGGGCACTCGCTCGGGCGACCTTGACCCTGGCATATTGCTGTTGTTGCTCAACGAAGGATGGACGGCGAAGCAGATTGATGAATTACTCAACAGAAAGTCAGGGCTGGCTGGAATTTCAGGAAAAGGAAATGATTTGCGTGATATTGAGGCGGCGGCCGCTCAAGGTGATGAGGCGGCACGGCTTGCCATCCACGTTTGTGCGCATCGGGTTCGCAAATATATCGGTGCCTATGCAGCCGTGATGGGCGGCGTCGATGCCATTATTTTTTCGGCTGGAATTGGCGAAAACTCGGCCGGCATGCGCCATCGCATCGCGCAGCGACTCGAATTTCTGGGCTCGCGCTTCGACGAGGACCGAAATCGCGAAGTGCGCGTGACGGCCGAGCAGCCGGTTGCGGAGCTGGGCGATGAACGTGCGCGCTGTCGCCTGCTGGTGGTGCGCACCGATGAACAGCTGGCGATTGCGCGCGAGACGGCCGCTCTGGTGCTGCAGCGGCAGCGTGTTTCACAGGGGCGCGCCATCCCCGTCGCGGTCAGCGCGCGCCATGTTCATCTCTCACAAGACGCGGTCGAGGCGTTGTTCGGAACGGGTTACCAACTGACTGTAAAGAAGCCGCTATCGCAACCCGGCCAGTTTGCCTGCAACGAGACAGTGACGCTGGTCGGCCCGAAGCGCAGCCTGGAGAATGTGCGCGTACTTGGACCGGCGCGTTCATTGAATCAGGTGGAAATCTCGCGCACCGATGAATTCTTTCTGGGAATTGATGCGCCGGTTCGGGCATCAGGAGACATCGCCAACACGCCGGGAATTCGGCTGGTGGGTCCCGCCGGAACCGTCGATTTGCGGCAGGGTGTCATTTGCGCATGGCGGCATATTCACATGACACCTGCCGACGCCGAGTTCTTTGGTGTGCACGACCGCGACGTTGTCGAGGTTTCGGTGCGAAGCGAAGACCGTTCGCTGACGTTCGGTGATGTACTGATTCGGGTATCTCGCGATTATGCACTCGAAATGCATATTGACACCGACGAAGGCAACGCCGCAGAGATCAGTGAAGGCGCAACCGGCGAACTCATGAAGCGCCGCACCCGCTTCGACAGTCATCATGGTGAATCAACACAACGCGGATGACTTCACGCCGTTCGGTCATTCCTTTCTTTCACGACAGAGAGTCTGACGATGAATCTGGAACAAATTCGGCTGTTTTGTTTGTCACTACCGGAGGTTACCGAAGACCTCCCATTCGATGAAAACACGCTCGCATTTCGGGTTTGTGGCAAAATATTCGCACTTCTCTCGTTGAACTCGTCTCCGCTGACCATCAACCTGAAATGTGAACCAGCACGAGCCGTCGAATTACGCGAGCGCCATACGTGCGTGCAACCCGGTTATCACATGAACAAGATGCACTGGAACACCGTGACGCTCGACGGGTCAGTGACGCGGACCGTTGTGCAGTCGTGGGTGGAACACTCCTGGGAGCGGGTCGTGGCAGGATTGAAGCGACACGAACGAGTCGCCGTCATGGCGCTCTGGAACACACAACACAGATCAGGCAACAGGCCAGACAACCACACAGAGGCCAGGTGAAACGAGTACTCACGATCGCCGGCTCGGACTCCGGCGGGGGCGCCGGTATTCAGGCCGACCTGAAGACGTTTGAGCGCTATGGCGTCTTCGGTATGTCGGCGCTGACCCTCATTACCGCGCAAAACACGCTCGGCGTCACCGCCCTGCACATGTTACCAACCACGCTGGTAGAGGCGCAGGTGCGCGCGGTAGTGGCTGATCTGGGCACCGACGCCGTAAAGACCGGCGCCCTGGGAACAGCCGAGATGGTGCAATCTGTGGTGGGGCTGGTCGATAACGAGCTGGCTGGTGTGCCGCTGGTCGTCGACCCGGTGATCGTGTCGAGGCGCGGACATGTACTGGTGACGCCGGACACGATCGACGCCATGCGCACGCTGCTCATGCCACGCGCGTCGATTGTGACGCCCAACCTGCATGAGTCCGCCGCCCTGAGCAGCCTTCCGATCGCATCACTCGCCGACATGCAGCGTGCGGCAGATCGCCTGCTGGCGCTCGGCGCGCGCGCTGTCCTTGTGAAAGGTGGTGCGTTGAACGAGAGCGAGCCGGCCGCAGATGTGCTGGCCACCACCGACGGACAGCTCGTACTGACTCGGCCGCGGCTGAGCCGGGCGCACACGCATGGCACCGGCTGTTCGCTGGCAGCCGCCATCGCCGCTGGATTGGCGCGTGGACTTGAGCTTTCAGCGTCCGTTGCCATGGCCAAGGACTGGGTGCACGCGGCCATCGCTGCCGCACCGGGTCTTGGACAGGGCAATGGTCCCCTGCGTCACCGCGCTGGTGAGCTACTCTGGGACTGATTGCTGAAGAGGTGCTGAGGCTTCGGCGGGCAATGCACTCCCGTCGGCCGCTTCGGCAGATTGCGCATCGAATGCCACAGGCTCGATCGGCGGGTGAGGGGTCAGCAGTTTCAGGCCCACCACCCCCAAAATAATGGCCGCGATCGACAGCGCGCGCGCCACAGACAATTTCTCATTGAAAGCCAGGACACCCAGCGCAGCCACCGCGGCCGTGCCCAGGCCAGACCACACGGCGTACGTCACACCGATCCCGATAGACTCCGCAGCGACCACAATGAGCCCTACTGAGGTCAGGTAGAAGATTGCAGCAGCAGCCGTATGCAGTGGTTTGGTGAGTCCATCGCTTGTGCGCATAAACGCAATGCCGGCCACTTCGAGACCGATCGCGAAAATGAGTACGAGCCAGGCAGAGACTTGCATGAACAACCATGAGCGTAGTGCGTCGTCGACCTAGCGGCGAATGCCCGTCCTAGTCAACGGGGAGGACGGCTCAGATTGAGGCCGACGACTCCAACGATGATCAAAGCCATGCAGAGTACGCTGTAATACGTCAATGGTTCGCCAAATCCCGAGTACCCGATCAGCGCCGTCGCCACAGTGCCGATGCCCGACCAGATGGCGTATGTGACACCGATATCAATGTGACGAATGACGAAGGTAACCGTGGTCAGCGATCCCACGTAGGCGAGCAGCATGCCGACGATCGGAAACGCCGACGCCACGTCCCATCCGCCAATGAGTCGCATGCAGGTGGTGCCCACAACTTCCAGCAGAATGGCGACAAAGAGAAGGAGCCAGGGAGACACCGGACAGACCTTGAGTCGTCAGGGGAGAATCAACACGGTAACGGGCTCACCGACGCGGGTCCTGAGGGCATACACCGCCGGGTGAGTCGACGTTCAACTGTCGTTGGCACGAGTTGGCTCAATGCGCAATAAGCAGACGGCAAAGATTAGACCTGACGCTTTCTGCCCCGAAAGCGGGGCTCTGTCGCACGGTCAGCTTCGGCAGGTTCAAACAGGCTGACCACTTCACGGAGCACGAGATCGAGTGCTTCAGCCCCGCGCTCGCTGAGTCGGGCTCCAATGTACTCCAGCGCCTGATGCGCTCGCTGCATGGCGAGGATGTGGCGTTCTGTTGGCCGGGTCGGGTCCATGAGAGGGTTCAGCTCTTCAGACTCAGGCGAGTCAGACACGCGGTCTGGGTCTTGTGACACCCCTGCATCACCGACGGCAGAGAGCTCGTCGGCCTGATGAAGCCGTAATAACGGGTCGGTTGTGGGGTCAGCCGGGGGCGCGAGCTCATCCAGATCGGATGGCAGGACTCCGGGTGGCAAAAGCTGCTCAGGCACCAGCTCCAGAACCTGACACAAACGCATGAGGGTAGCGTGGTCTGGCAGCTCAAGACCGCGCTCAAGACGTTGTAACCGCTCGTAACCAAGACTCGGGTCAGCGACCGACAGTTGCTGAACTGTCAGATCATGATACCGACGCCAGTGTCTGAAACTGGACGCGAAGGCCCGTAACAGCTTCGTTTCGTTTCGACGGCCCATGGTGCACTTACCGGAGTTCGGACTTCAGGCGCCGTGACAACTGGTTGGCCGTCACTCCTGCGAGTGCTTCTGCCACAGCGCGCGGCGACCATCCCAATCGTGCCAGCCTGGCCAGACACGCTTCATCAATGACAATTTGCAACGGCTCGCCAGACGGCTCGAGCGCATCCAGCAGGTCGCGCGCAACCATGGGCAGCAACGGCCACTCCAGCAGCAACGTATTCCCCTCGAAACGGCCCAGCGGCTCCTCGGGATCAATCGGATAGTCGAATGCCTCTGTCGGCTCCTGTCCGACCACATGAGTGAAGTCGTTCCAGCGGGTCCACGGTACCAGAACCAGATCATCGAAGACCTGAAACCCTTGTTCCTGCAGCGCGCGACTGAGGCGACCGTCCGGGTCATACAACTCTACAGCCGAGCCACCCCATGAGAGCTTCAGCGAGCCCAGAGTGCGTTCGGCGTCATCCAGAAGCGCCAGCGCTGTAGGCGGAACAGGGCTGGCCGAACGATCCAGCACCAGCGAGCGAATCAGGCTGGCATCCATCCCTTGTCTCAGCGCCGTCTGCAGCGACGCGCGATTCCATCGGTAGGTGTGTGTGGGCTCATCCCAGTCGGTAATCGCAAAATCATCCGAAATGCGCCGCACCAGGTATTCATCGCCGACGTCTGATTCGCGCCGATACACCACCACATCCAGCGTCGGGAGCACGGTCAGCGGACGGCGTGCGCGTTGCGCTTCCCGCTGCTCCGTTTCCACAGCCGCGAACGTATCGCCGCCCGTCGAGTCCGAACCATCGCCCTGAAAGAGCGCCCGCAGCACCACGCGCCCATGCGCGGTCAGACGAAAAACACGCTGGCCGCTCTCGGGCGCATCGGTTTCGGGGGTACGGGCAAGATCCACCCAGCCGAATCGTGCCGCCAGAAACACCCAGTAGTGCACCAGCCGACGAATCTCCGGCTCGGGCTCTCCCGGGAACACCGGCGGTGCCGTGTCATCTTCCGAGATCAGCAACGACGTCTGCAGCTCGGTCACGCGCAACGCCAGCGCATCGGCCAGCACCCACTCAAAAAGGGGTGCCTGATGCAGTGCTCGCAGCAACACCTGCCTGACTTCACCCGCGTCCAGACGGAAGTCCCGGCGGAAAGTCTGGCCAAAATTCTGACGATGACCCTGTGTGTTTCGCGCATCACAACGTTCGTCCCAGTCCGTCACATTCCGGTAAGCGCGGGCCAGCATCACACCGCGACGGGCAGGAGACGACAGAAAGAAGGCGTCCGCTCCTGCGCCGGGAACCAGCGTGCGTTCCTCGTCCGGCTGGATCAGCTTCAGCTCCATCGCCAGACAGTACACAAACCGAATCTGGTCCACTTCGTCCCAGTCGTACAGAACCGAACGAGGGTCCTGCCACTGAAGACGATCATTCAGCGCGCTCCAGAGCGGCTTCGGCGGAATGCCCGACTTCGTCAGCCGAATGCTCCCATCGCGAATGGCGTCAATAGCGCCGATGAGCTCACGAAGAAGGTCCGCGTCCGAACCCGGAAGAATACTCTCCACCTCGCCCGACCAGCTCGACAGAACCGTGGACTGCAGATCGACCGGCGTATCCATCAAAGCGCTCCCAGTACAAACCGCGGCGCCTTGCCTTGCTCGGTCAGGCGCTTCCTCACCAGCGCCATGCGCTCTGCGTCCACCAGCGCCCGCGTCTCATCCAGGCGTCTCCATACCAGCCCGCGAACGTCGGGCCGCTCCAGCAGAGCATCCAGAGTGGCGGCATCCGGAGTGGTCAACAATACCACATGGTGATGGGCAACATGCGTTGCCCTCGCTTCCGACACGTTACACCTTGTGTGCAGGGGGTACTTCCAGTCGACTGCGGACCCTATCTGCCGACTCCGACCCCGTCAACTGCGACATACCCGCATCACCCACCTTCGCACGTACGCCCCAACACACGAAGCGGCAGGCCAACCCCCTGCAGCAGCGAAGCACACAGCGTCTGCGCCTGTTCCAGCTTACCGCTCACCTCCGTCACACACGCCGCATTGTCACACGCCGACAACTGCGCCCGCGCACGACGAACCTCGGCCTCCAGCAGCTGATGCCGCAGGCTCACCAACAGCAAAAACAGCATCACCACTACCAGAAGCCCACGCCAGACGGCGCCGCGCTCTCGCTGTGAAGCTGCCTTCGCCTCTGCCTCGCTCATGCAGACACCGTCTCACCAGACCCCAGCGAATCAAGACCCAGCGATGACAACAACTCCGTCAGCTGCATCAACGGAAGCCCTTCAATCGCCGTTGGGTCGCTCCCTTCAACGCTTGAAAACAGCGCCACGCCCAGCGACTCCATGCGAAACGAGCCACAACAGTCCAACGGCAGGTCTTGTTCAACATACCGCCGAATCTGACGCTCCGTTAGCGCGCGCATCGTTAACCTGCAGGTGTTCATGAACTCATGCACCCCGCCGCGCGAATCGACCACACAAACCGCTGTCAGCAGACGATGCGTCCGCCCCTGCAGCTGAGCGAGCTGTGCACAGGCGCGCTCCACCGTTCCGGGCTTGTCGAACACAAAACCGTCCAGCTCAGCCACCTGATCAGAGCCAATCACCACCGCGCCCGGGAACTGATCCGCTACTTTCAGGGCCTTCTCACGCGCCAACACCTGCGCCAGGGCATCGGGCGAGAGCCCACGCTGTTTGAAGGCGTCTTCATCCACCCCCGACCCCTCACACCGGAACGCAAGCCCCAGACGAGCCAGCAGCTGCCGACGATACACCGACGTCGACCCCAGAATCAGCTCGGTCATCCTTTACTCCGTGCCACCAGCCAGACGCTCCCAGCGCGTCCAGCGACCATCTGCCTGAAGCGCCATCGCCTCGTTGCGACCGCTAAACACCACGTCCAGCTCTACCTCAAGCGCGTCGTTCCATGGCTGCCGCTCGCCATCCATCTCCACGCTGTTGAACGTCATCTGCAGGCCAAAACGGCCTGCGCTCTCGCCCTGCAACGACCACACGCCCCGGTACCATGAAGGTCCTGTCAGCACCTGCACCTCATCCGCCATGAACGTCAGGGTGCCATCCAGCTCGCCCTCGTGCGTGTACACGTTCCAGGTGCCCAACATGAGACGTGTTGCGCCCGGTGCGTCCACCGGAAGGTCGCACACCACCTGCGTTGCACCCACGCAACCGACCGACAGAGACGTCAACAGGATTCCGAAAACAAGGCACCGCATGCACACTCTCCACGCAGCAGACAGAGTCGTAGAACTGCCCTCTCACACCAGCGCTCGTCAAGCGCCCGGTCCACGTCCCGTTAACCATCCACCAGCGACCACGACGCCAGCGACTGACCGGCAACTTCCAGTCCCGACACAGCATCGAGCGCCTTACGCCTGAGCCAGGCCAGCGCAACGCCCTGCCCATTGGCCGGGTCCGTCGTCGAAGACGTCACCCAACCCACTTCGTCGCCTTCCAGCGTCAGCGTGGCGCCGGGCTCGGGCGCAGCACCAGAAATTCGCAGTTGTATCATACGCTTGGCTGGATTTCCGCGCGAGTGGAGCCGCTCGATGATCTCCTGACCCAGGTAGCAGCCCTTGTTGAAATCAACACCCCAGCTACCACCGGCCTCGAGTGGAATCGTCTCGCCGGCGATCAGGTCGCGACCGACAAGTGGCCGAGCCTGAAGCACATTCCATGACTGCCAGGCGGCTTCGTTGATCGCCGGCAGGGACCACGAGCCAAGCGTCGCCACGACCGCGTCCTGCCCGGAGCGTGGAACCAGCAACAGCGCGCCGTCGTGGCCCGCCCAGGTGCGCCATGAGGCCCACACCGTCACCTCGCCCAACACAGCCTGCTGCATCGGACGCTCAGCCGCGTCAAAGACTGGAAATCCATGCGCCACCAGAGTGTCCAGGCCCACCTGACCATGCACCTCGATGACGACCCATTGCGACGATACGTCCTCAAAAACGACATCTTCGCGAATGACGTACCTGTCCAGATGCGCAATCGCGGCGTCGGCGACCGGAGCGCCCAGCGCGGCCAGCCAGGCGCCTTCCCAGGCGCGATAGTCGGCATCAAAGAGCAGCTTGCCGTTGATGTCGGTCGCAAATCCGTAGGCGCCACCCGTCGCGAGCCAGCGGTTGGCGTTGATGGTGAGCTTGGTCTGCAGATAGGCGCGGGCGTCCTTGCCGCTGATGCGCACGCACGGCCGCTCATGAGCAACACGCAGGAATGGAACAGCCACCATGGTCGTCTCCGGTGCAGGTGTACTACGTGCGATGGTCTGGCGATCAGGCCAGCGACGAACCTGAAGTACGGTCAAGCTCTTCGACCAGCTGCTGCAGGGTCATAAATCGGTGGGTGTGGGCGATTTCTGAAAAGCACGCGTGATAGGCGGCGCGTTTGTCTCGCCACGCCCGACGAAGGTCCGGCTGCCGCCCTGCAAGGGATGGCACAATGCCCTCATCGTCGCGATCCAGCATATCGATACCGTGAAACTCGAGCTGCACGGTGGGCTGTCCCACCTTCAGCGCGCGCGCCATCGCACGGGCCACGGCGGCGGGCACAGCACCGATCGAAGTGCCGATCACCGGCACTCGCACGCCGCGCACCACCCCCATCGGGATCTCCCAGAGCGGCAGACGATGAGCGGCATCGCCAGGGCGTGAGAAGTTGAAACGTGACGGCCGGTACGGCTGCAGCGGTGCAAGAAGCGCCGCCGGATCGGTCATGGAAGACCCCGACGGTTTGCCACTCAGCGCCATCACACCCATCACCGCTGCTTTGGCGAGGTAATAGGGCGGACAGGGAAACACACTGGAGTCATAGGTGTAACCCCGCTCCGTCAGAATCCGCAAAATGCGGGTATCCACGTTGTAGCCCGGTGTCCGAAACCCGACCGGACGCACACCGACCGCATCGAACAGCGCGTCTTCGGACTGCTTCAATTCGTCGGCGATGCGCGCATCGGTCCACTCCCGAAGGTTGTACGGGTGCGTGTGCGTGTGCGACGCCACCTCATGCCCTTCTTCGACGGCGAGTCGAAGCTCGCGCACCACCGCGTCGTGTTCCAGATCGGACGTGATCACAAACAACGTCGCCTTGATTCCGAGCTCCGCGAAAAGCTCTCGAAAGCGGGGCAGGGCGAGCGTGTACATCAACGTCGGGTCGGCTGGCTCGGCCAGTCGATGAATGGTGTGGTAGCAACCCAGACCATCCAGATCGATCGACACGTTCGCCAGACG
>JAGWVZ010000613.1 GCA_018970625.1 Myxococcales bacterium
CGCGTTCTTCCGCCGTCACTTCCCGTCGCAGGATTCGCGCCGAGTTCGCGTCGAGCAGCTCGACCTCCCGCACCTGCGCCGCCTCGACCGGCAGCGCAAGCTCGCGCCCCCCATCGAGATTTCCGAGCGTGTCGCGCCCCCACCCGGTCTCGTCGCGGTGGTGCACGCGCACGAGGGTCGCCTCCTTCGGCGCGCCCTCCTCCAGCACGACGCTCACACCCGGCGCCACCCGCACCGGCAGCTCCACCACCCGCTGCCCCGCCTCCAGCGTGAAGTCGAACCCCTCCTCGTAACGATCCGAACGCACCAAATCGACGCGACACGGCCCCGCCACCACTGCACCAACGGCAAGCCAGCCCGCCTGGTCGAAAAGCCGTGATGGCGAAATCAGATCGGTGGAAACCGTCGCAGAGCAGAAGTCGAGGCGGAGATCGCCATCTGGAACCACGCGCAATCGGAGAGCCTGCGTGGCGTCCAGCCGCACCACACCGAAATCAACGTCCGCTCCGGGCTCTCCGAACGCAGAAACCGTCCGACCTGCGTATCCCACGGCCTCCACGTAGACACGCGCTGTGCCAGCCGAAAGGGCGTCCGTCCTGAAAGCACCAGTCAGTGGCTCAACTTTGACCGCGGAGCGAAAGCCTACAGTTGTGCCACCTGCGCAGGTCCAGATCTGGACGCGAGCGTTCTCGATTGGCTTGCCGCTGATTGAATCGACAGCGACTCCATGCCCGGCCATGCTTGGCAGTAGTGGGAGAACTGCCAGCTTCGTTGTGCTGTCGTCTCGAACGGCCTCAACGTTCACGACATCGCTCTGTCCAAGATCGTCCGCACTTGCGTACATTTCGACCGGGCCTAGTGGAACTTCGCGGAGAGAAAAGAGTCCATCGCCCGCCGAATCAAAACGCTCAGCCGTCCAGACACCTATTTCCGGTGAGAGATACCAGATATCGAAGGTTTCGATCGGCTGGCCGTTCTTTATTACCCGTCCAGAGATTGTTCCGCCTTCTCGCATCTGAATCCGCACCGCCTGACCGGCAAGATACTGCGGCCAAATCGGCGTTGTAGCTGATGTGAAGAAGCCAGGCGCCGTTGCATAGGCAATACAGACTTCCGATGGCAGGCCCGCCACCGAAGCCCTCCCATTCATGTCGGCTCTGGTGTTCAGAACCTCGCGCGGATTTCGACCAGATTCAAATAGGACGTGCACGGTGGCGCCGGCGATCGGTAGCTGGTCCGGTCCGACAACTTCAAATTGAGCCGACTGCGCCGCTTGCGCTGTAAGATCGATCTCAACGATGTCTCCATGTGCGGGCTGATCTATGTAGACGCTCGCGGTTGTTGCACTATCAGAGACGTATCGAAAGGAATGTGCAAGCGCCTCTATCGCTGGAAGGATAGCAAAGCGGAAAGAGCCGTTCGATTCCGGCTTCGTCCGAGCGACTACCGAGAATGCAGCACCTCGTCGCACACAGTACTCAACAACACCTGCACTTGGGAGGTCGAACGACGCGCCCGAGATTCTCCCATGGGCGGAAAACGTAGCTTTCAGGCAAAGCGTCACGTCGCGCCCAGAGGAGGCGGATTCGGTTGCGGAGATAGTGTCTTCCGCTCGGGCCTGTACGTTATTGATACCAGCGTAACGGAGCAAGCGAACAGGGCTGGATTCGTGGTACTCATGCACAATTTCGATTGTGCTAAGGACGGTATCAGTCCAGGAGTCGGGGTCGAAAACGACATTTGCAAGCCTCTGGGTGACCACTACCGGCGAGCCGGCGGCGGCGGCGGCGGCGCCTACAACGACCCGCGCTCGTTGGGGCGCAATGTCTGGAAGGAGCGTCGTCACTTCGGATGTCAGAACCTCGCGCAATTCGAGGCATCGAACTTCGAATCCCGGCTTCAAAATCCAAACGGCAAGCTCTTCCTCACCAACATCGTACACTTCCAACAGTTCGCACGTGCCGTCAGCCGTCGATATTCCACGCCAGACGATGCCGACCGCATCGGAGGAGGCCTCATATTGCATCGCCCCTTCGCACAAGGAGAGTCGTCTTGTTTGGGTAAGGAGGATTTCGGCCCCTTCCACCGGCAGGTGGTCCAAGGTGCGGAGCACAAGCTGCGATTTCCGTCGAAGTACAGCGGTCTGAGGTGGAGTCCTTTCCGGCCCTATCGTTGGCTGTATCGGGACTTCTACTTCTCGCTCTGTGTTCGCAGGACGAGTGGCTAATGCTGTCTGCGGCTCGACGCTTTTGCTGCGGAAAACATTAAACAAAACGGCTGCGGCCACTGCCGCGATGACAACAACAGCGCAGACTCTCCGCATGGCCGCTCAGGGTGTTCTCGGACCAACCTGCGGCGCGGCTTGGCGCTGGCCAGCGCTTCTCGACGCTGAAAAAGGTGGCGCAGAGTGTGTTCCGGTCTGGCTCGAGAAGCCAGTCTGCATCGCACGCGCGACTTCGGATGCCAGCGCCAGCAGAGCTACTACAGCAAGGAGTCTAGAGGTACGCATTCCTAATTTCTTCCACGGGTCCTCCAATGACCCTGCTTGCATGATCCAAGGTTGCAACCGCGCACGGTGTTGGCGACCACGAG
>JAGWVZ010000614.1 GCA_018970625.1 Myxococcales bacterium
CATTCGCGAGCTGATGCCCGAGGACACCGTCGAAGCTCCGCTGCTGGTTGGATTCGGCACACCCGATGAAGAAGGGCGATGGATGCTGGATGAGGTCGCTTTCGATGAAGCGCGCACCCTTCTGTCGCTGATTGTTCCGCTTGAAGATTCGCTGGGTCGCGTGCGCGAGGTTCACTACAGCGCGCTCATCGGTTTCCGAATCATCTTTGATTCCGGTCTGGACGTACGACTGGGGCGCGATCGGTTTGAAGAGCGGGTTGCCCGACTTCAGGAGACGATGGCCGTTCTGGCGCGCGAGCAAAGGCAGGCGCTGTCGATTGTGCTTGGTGGAACGGATCTGGACCGCGTGGTCGTGCGTCTCGCGGAAGTCGCGCCCGGCGCTATGGGGGAGGGTGAATGATGCAACCAGTCGCAGTCGCAGATATCGGTTACTCGAAGGTGTGCGTGGTCATTGGGCGAATGGGCGCCGCCGGTCTGGACGTGCTCGGGTTCGGGTCCGCCGAGTCCGAAGGCATGCGAAAGAATCGCTCACTGCGGACCGATGAAGTCGCTCGCTGCCTCCGTGAGGCGCTTGAGGCCGCAGAGACGATGGCGAACGTCGACGTGCAAAGCATCGTCGTCGGGGTGACGCCGGTTGGGCAGCGCGGCATGAATGTACAGGCCGAGCTGCGTCTGGCGTCGCACACGGTGCGCGAGACCGACATCGCGCTGGTGCAGGCTCAGGCCCGGTCGCGTGGGATATCGGAAGACCGTGTGGTGCTGCACATGCTGGTTCAGGAATTTGCCGTTGACCAGCGCGAAGCCATCGCCAGTCCGGCAGGCATGAAGGGGCGTCGCCTGCGGGTGCGCGCCCACCTTCTGACGGCCGGCTCGGGACTGGTCAAACAGCTGCAGGCGGTCGCAAGGCAGGCCGGACTTCGCATCGACGGGGTAGTGGCGCAACCGATCGCTTCCAGTCTGTCTGTGCTGGAGCCCGACGAGTGCCGTGAGGGCGTGGTCCTGGTGGATATCGGGGCCGGTTCTACCGACGTGCTGGTATGGTCGGACGGTGCGCTCGTTTACTCGGCCAGCTTTCCTGGCGGTGGCGATACCATTACACGTGACATCGCGCAGGGCCTCGACACGACGATGGGTGTGGCTGCCCGGCTGAAGCAGGCCAGCGGTGTGGCGACGTGGGAGAAGACGGGCGCCAACGACTTCATCGAGTATGCCACGCGTGACAGCGAGGTGGTTCAGCGGCGGCCGCGAAAGGTGCTGATCCCGATTATTCAGCCGCGGCTCGAGGAGATATTTCAGAACGTGGCGAACGAGCTGGCGTCACGCGACCTGGGGGCCTACATGGGCCGGGGCTACGTGCTGGTAGGCGGCACTGCCGAAATGCCCGGCTGTGCTGAGCTGGCCGCTCAGGTGCTGGGCGGGCCGGTTCGCGTCGGGGTGCCCCTGCTGACGTCCACCTACGGTGCCATTCTTCGGCAGCCTCGCTATGCGGCGGCCGTGGGACTGTTGCGTTATGTGCTTGCGATGGAAGGCAAAGACCAGATCTTCCGGCTGTCCACGCCGACGCTGTTTGATCGCGCACGGACGTTTTTCCGCACGCACGTGATGCACCTGTTCTGAAATCAGCAGGACATACGCAAAGTCGTCGTACTGACGTGCGGGGATGTTCATCGTTGGGTGAGGTGAAGATCGCTGAGGCGATTTCGCGCCCATCGGTGTAGAAAAATTTGAGAGTTTTGTGTTTTCAATAGGTTACGGGGTGCGAAAAAAACTTGCTTTCGTGCGGATCAAAGGCGTTGCACGGTGATCCACCGCATGGTACGGTGCATGTGTTGAAAGAAACGATGCGTGCCAGAGACGTCATCACTCCTTCAGAGCCTGACCTGACCTGCTTATGTTCGTCGAATTGAGACGGCGGTCTGGTGTGAAGGGTGAGACGGTCCCTGGTCATACCAACGATGAGGATGGCAATGTTTGAACTTGATGCCCAGTCGGTACGTGGAGCGCGAATCAAGGTGGTAGGAGTCGGCGGTGGCGGTGGAAATGCCATCAACAACATGATCTCCAACGGCATCGACTTCGTGGAGTTCATCGCCATCAACACCGACATTCAGGACCTCGAGAAGAGCCTGGCTCCGGTCAAGATTCAGATTGGCAACGGCATCACCCGGGGGTTGGGCGCGGGTGCTGATCCCGAGCGTGGGCGCGCTGCCGCCGGTGAAGACCAGGGGCGCATCTCCGAGGCGCTGCAGGGTGCCGACATGGTGTTCATTGCTGCCGGTATGGGCGGTGGTACCGGTACGGGCGCCGCGCCCGTTGCTGCCAAGATTGCCCGTGAGATGGGCGCGCTCACCGTGGGTGTCGTCACCAAGCCGTTCAACTACGAAGGCCGGCGCCGTAGCCGAACCGCCTCGGCAGGCATCGAGGCGCTGCGTCGTTCGGTGGATACCCTCATCGTCATTCCGAACGAGCGGCTGAACCTGATTGAAGGCGGTGGCATGACCATGCAGGTCGCGTTCCGCATGGTCGATGATGTGCTCACCTCGGCTGTGCAGGGCATCTCCCGACTCATCACCCAGGGCGGCTACATC
>JAGWVZ010000615.1 GCA_018970625.1 Myxococcales bacterium
GACACCACCATCACCATGGGTGATACGCTGGTTCACTTGATGCCTGAGTTTGATAGCCGCGCCTGGTGGCTGGTCGGACAGCCACCGGAGGCATCCCATTTCCGGATAGCCATTCTGGACGGCAAACGAAGCGTCGGCAGGTCGTTAGAGGCCGAAGTCGTGCTCAATCACCACAGCATCTCGCGTCAGCACGCGGACCTTCAATTGCACCGCGATGAACCCGTCATTCAGGATTTGGGTTCATCGAACGGCACTCATGTCAATGGCGAGCCGGTCGTACAACCGGTGCTGTTGCGTGCAGGGGACGTAGTTGACCTCGGGGATCTTCGCTTCGTCGTCACACGCACGCTTGACGCTATCCCGACGCCCGTCTCGACGGATGTCGTAACGCCGACACTGGCGGGGTTTTCGGGGCCAGGAACAAGGACACTGGCCCTTCTAAGCGCCTTACTTCTTATCTTCACTGTGATTCTAGTACTGCTGCTGATCATGCGCGCGCAATGACCACGCGCACTAGGCCGCGCGCAATTCTGCAAGGCGCTCCTGCATACGAGAGATCAGTTCTCCCCAGCCGTGCTCCGTAATGATGTTGTCAAAGCTCTCAGCGTATGAATCGCGAAGCGAAACGTCATCCGTGACCAGATCAAACACGACACGGCTACCGTCGGTTGCCTCGCGCATGATAACTTCTACCGCGTGAGGTTCACCATCGTAGGTGACCGTTGCCTCAACGCGGGTTCGGCCGTTGCGGCTTCGCTCACTGTCCCACGTGACGGTGTAGCTTCCCGGAGCGATGCCCTCATCGCCGAGCTTCTGCGAATAGCTGGTTTCGATCAGGTCTCGAAGCAGCGAAGTAAACTCCGCTCGTTCTGCTGGCGTGCGTGCCTCCCAGTGGGCGCCGAGAGCTTCCTCGGCTAAAACCTCAATATTGATGAACTCTGAAATGGTGCGTCGGAGGTTCGCGATCCGCTGCGCCCGGGACGCTTCATCGGTGGGGCGTTGATTGAGGATGGCGATGATCTCATCACCTTTCTGTTCAACAAACTGAGTAGCCGTCAGCACCGCAGGCGGGACTTCCTGCGCTACCGCGGCTGCTGGTGCAGCCAGCGTCAGCACAAGTGAAAGACACACACGAGCAACAAAGGGCGTTCTCATGACACACTCCAGATTCTCTCAGGTTCAAGCGCCCGATACGACGCATGGCATACAGACGTGCGGTTGACCCAGACTATTCAGCCACATCACCGGGCCATTGAGTCAGCTCGCGGGAGCCGGTCTTGACCGCCAGGTTTGCAATCGCCAGTCGATAGTCCAGCAGAGCCTTCAGGTAGCCGCCAGCGGTTTCGTAGTAGGTCGTCATCGGTCCCTGAAACTCGTCGTAATCAATAAGGCCCTGATCCCATTGAAAGGCAGTCTGATTCAGCCACGCTTCCGCGGCGTCGCGCGCTTCAACGTAGGCAAGCACGACCTCTTGCGCTGCGCACGCCTCAAGCCAGGCTTCGGTGACTTCCACCTCGATCGCCAGCCACGCCGCATCTCGGCTAAGCAAAGCCTCTTCGGCCTGTGCAGAGAGGCGAGCGATAGATGCTCCACGGGTGAATGGATTGATGTTCCATCGCAACCCGAGCGAGAAACCGACCGAAAATCGATTGTACGGGTCAAACACGTACGGGCCGCGCAGATTTTCAATCGTCGGCGCAAACGAGCCGCCCACATTCAGCATGAAACCTAAATCGGGAGCAAACGCCCTGCGCTCAAGCCGAACACGCAAGTCGGCGGCATCAACGGCAGCGTCCAACAGCTCGTAATCAGGGCGGTTTTCACGAGCAAACTGCAGCACCTCTTCCCGGTCTGGAGGTGCTGCGACCGGGATGGACTGGTCAAAGCGGGTTGTCCGAAAATCCTCCTGAAGCCCCAGTGCTCGAGCGAGTGCAAACCTGGCCAACGCTCCCACCTGATCCGCGTTCGAACGCAAGCTGACAAACTGAGTTCGACCGATGGTTAGCTGTCTAAGCTCGCCGCGAGCTTCCGTGTCCCCATCGAAGATGAGGTCATCAAGGCGCAGCTCGGCGTCATCAAGCCGGTCTTCTGCCTCGCTTAGCAAATCGTCGACCTCGGCATACCATTGCAAGCCGACAAAAGCGCGATACGACTCAAACAGCGCTTCCAGAACAGCCTTTTCCCGTTCGACCTCATCTACATCCACACCCACCCCGGCAAGCTGCCGAGCAAGGGAAAGTTTGCCAAATGTAAAGACAGGCAGGTTAATCTCCAGATTCCCCTGCATTCCGATGCCCATAATTCTCGTTGCCAGCTCAATGTCGGATTCGTTGGCCGTGCCTTGAATGGGATTGCCATTTTCGTCGAGATCGACGGAGACGCTCGGTGTGGGTGCGACACCAAATCGCATGCTCAGTGAAGGAAGCGAAGCGAGTTGTGCCTCGAGCAATCTAAACTCAGACTGTCGCACCTGAGCGTCTGCAATGCGTACAGTCGGGGATTCGCTGGTAACGCGAGCGGCTATATCAGACCAGGAAAGGCGTTGATTGGCGACGGCTTCGGTTTGCCGGTGGGCGCCCGTGGTG
>JAGWVZ010000616.1 GCA_018970625.1 Myxococcales bacterium
TTGGAAATGTGCTCCGCGCACTCCGTTTGTCCGGATTTGGTGAGCTTCGGCAGGAGGTCGATGAGTGCCTGAGCGGTGTTTGCAATATCCGTGGCTGTATTGCCGGGGAAAAGCTGGAGCGTCTCATCCAGCTCGCGGTGATCGTCGCTGAACTGCGCGGGAGCTGATGGCGAAGGGGGTTCTGTGGCGGATCGTCTTGGCGATGTGGTACGGACTCTTGGCTGTGTGCGATTGGGTCCAACTTCAACCGACTTCGATGAAGGCGCGATGTGCGTTTGCCCATCGCTAATGAGCAACCAAATCGCTCCTCCTACGAGAACGGCTGTCAGGATGGCGACAGAGCGCGAAGACATGAGATTGCTGCTATGAATTTGCTTCTGCCAGGAATGCACTTATTGCGGGGTGCATCTGATAGAGCCGGTGGGCGGGGAAGTGGGGTTTGATCGGTTGACACGCTGGGCGAGAAGCCATCGCAATGACTCTAACGAGCACTGCTGATCTTCAGTGTGCCGGCGACGCGGCGAGTGGCCAGGGTGGCACTCGGAGCAGTGAAGTGGCCGATGATGCCAGTTCCTTTTGGGGTGCGGACACCACGAAAGGTAACGGCGCGCGCGCGGCTGGTTTTTGTCGCGGGCAGAGTCAAGCTGCCGGTGAAGATGCCCGTTTTTTTGTCGAACTGCATTTTCACGCCGCTGACATTCGCGCTGGAGGCGACCGACATACTTGCGCGTTGCACGGCAAGTGCGACTTCTGGCTCGGCGGGCACGTCCTCACCGATCAGATCGAGTTGCGCTGTCTTGATGCTTTCCTCGAGGCCGAGCAAATTCAGCCCCGCAGGCTCGGGTGTGAAGCGTGAGCCGATTACACCCGTGTAGTCCACGAGGGAGATGCCGTCGGGGAAGGCGCCGCGATTGGTCGCGGACTGATACCAGGTGAGTTCGCCTGCGGCGTCGCCCGCGGCATTGACAAAAATTTGCCCAGCGAGCGTGCTGGAACCGCTCGAGTTGGGAAGGATGAAATAGACGGGGAACGTCGCGCCAAAGGACGTTTCAGAAAGCGTGGTGGCGAGGCTCACTGGTGCACTGCCATCAGGAGCCCAGACCGTGAGCGTCACATTGCCGACGGGTGAAATGCTGGCTGCGAGGAAACCTGCGCCCGAAGGCTGACCAGAGGGTGCGTTGCCGTCATTGACGAAGACGAGGTTGATCTTCTTGTCGCTGGCATACGGGCTCGGATCGGCAGCGCTGCGGATGGTGGCGCGTGCGCCATTCACGGCGGCTGAGCCGCTGGCGTTTGCGACTTCGCCGTAGAAGGTGAAGTAAGGCTGAGGGCTGCCGGACGAATATTCATCGCTGAGGGCAATACTGCCGCTGACTGTCACGCCTGCCCCAGGCGGTGTGATGGTGACATCGCCCGTGTCAGGATCGAGCGTGAATGCAGCACTTGAGAAAGGGTAGCGCACGAGGTTGTGAATGAGAAACCCTGTGGCCTGCCCACCACGCGTCAGGATGAAGCGGAGACGTCCGCCGTTGTTGCCGTTTAGTGATTCGGAACGATCCACAACGCTGTCGTAGGTGCCAGCAAGGTCTGTGAACGGAATGGCAGGCAGCACTTCGATCGAGGCTAGCACCTCGTTCGTGACAGTCCCATCGGGAAGGGTGACGCGGAAGGTGGTGGCAAAGGTGCCTGTCTCTGTCGGACGACCGACGACAAACCCAGTGCCCGGCTCTTGTGAGTCAATCGACAAACCCGCAGGCAGCCCGGTGGCGGTGATGGTCAACTGCTCGGACGAGCGTGCACCGAACTCATCATCCACGTAGAGGAACGGTGCCCGGTAGCCACCCGGAGCGTAGGCCACATTTTTGCGGATCGGTCCGATCACAACCACCGAGAGTGTCTGCTGCGGCTTGTAGTCAGCCGGTAGCACCTCCAAGTCCACCGTGGTCTCGGCAATTGGAGCGCCATCAGGCCAAAAAAACGCGAGCTTCACGGCGAACTTCCCAGTTTCTTCAGGCGTGCCCTGGATCGGGTAATAACCCGCATACGCACTCTCCGTCACAGTCACGCCCGCAGGCAATCCCGTGGCCTGCACCTTCGTCGGAGCCTTCAGCAAGGACTGCCATTGGCCGACGAGAAACGCACCCGCATTGCCCACCTGCTGCCCCTGGCGGAATCGAGTCAATCCCCAAGTCTGCACGATATAGTTCTCATCTCGAGGGTCGGTGATGACGAATGTGACAGTCTCTGGGGTCGTCGTCAGCCCATCGTTCATAGTGGCCTGAAGCTGGACCGTGAACTGTCCAGCCTGCGTCGGTGCGCCAGCGAAGTGCGCGAGGTCGTGGAAACCCGCACCTTTCTGCTCCAGTCGGATGCCCGGCGGGAGATCGCCGGTCACCTGGATGGTGTGCGGCAGGCGATACCAAAAATTGTCTCCAGGGCTAGCAGCCTGTCGGACTTAGAAAGCACAAGATAAAGCCTGTCTGAGCGCCTTCGATACAGCATGTTGTGGCGGCAAGGCCCCATACTAACCGTTAGATTTCCTGATATACATTAGTTTCAGAAATTAGTGAAA
>JAGWVZ010000617.1 GCA_018970625.1 Myxococcales bacterium
TCCTTTGCCCGCAGTATCGATGAAGAGAAGCGACGCAGCGCGTGGCTCGTCCACCAGCCATTCGCCCTGCTGTACCAGGTGCCGCAGCGTGCAGGCGTCGGCGACAAGCTGGCCGCCGTACATGGCCGACGATGGAAACTCCATGATGTCGGGGTGCATACGGTGCTGGATGGTGAGCATGCGAACCACCGCGTCCTCCCAGCGCTGCATGAGGCGTTCAAGGAACGTGCTCCGAAGCGGCTCAACGTCACGCGACGTTGAGAGCACCGTGGGCGGCAGCTGGCAGGGGTCGCCCGCCAGAATCAACCGCGGTGCTTGCAGCGCAACGGCGAGCAACAGCGGGTCGGCACACTGTGTTGCCTCATCAACAACCGCCGCCGCAAACTCCAGCTTCGACAGCAGGGCGGAATCCACACCTCCCGCCGTGCACGCAATCACCTGAGCCGACTCCAGCGTGGCCCGCTCGATATTGGCCGTCTGTTCGCGTGCATCCCGAAAGAGACGCGACGCCTCACTCTGAAGCTCCATGCGCTGGTCGCGCGTCAACGTGCCGCGCTCATTGCGATTGCGAATGTCCCGGCGAATGGACCGCGCCCTGCGAAGCCACTCGCGGGTGAGCTCCCACGTGGGGGTCTGCTCGATGCGAGCCTGCAACGTGCACTGCTCCACCGTGGCGCTGACCCGAGCCGGGTTGCCGAGCCGAACAACAGGAACACCGGCCCAGAGCAGTCGCTCACACAGGTTGTCGACCGCTGCGTTGCTTGGAGCAGACACCAGCACTTTGCCGCCACTCGCGTTCAGTTGCCTAACCACTTCCACAAGTGTGCGCGTTTTTCCGGTTCCGGGAGGTCCGTGCAGGCACGCCACCGGCTGATGTTGCAACAGAAACGTTATCGCCTCTTGTTGCGGGAGATTCAGCGCGTCATCGAAAAAACGAGGGCCGTCCGCTCGGTTCCATACCGGCGCCGATTGCAGAAACAGGCACGCCGCCATTCTTCGCAACACGACCGATTCAGCGCGCTCAAACTGCGAAATCGCTCGTTCGCCCCGTGCAAAAGTGATTTCGTTTTCCAGCAGATCCAGCCGAAAACCCGGAGTTTCCAGAGTCTCTGCGTCATCCGAGCCAATGAGCAGGCCAAGCCGGTCCGCCCTGCGGCGCGTGATCTGTCCTCGTATCGCCCCCTCTTCATCGGGTTGCGCACGCCAGATCAGGACCGGCTCTCCCGGCGATCCACGAAATCGGGCCATCACGTCGCGGCCACTCTCCACCCAGACCACCGTCCGGTCGTAGCCGCCCGGGTCTTCGTCCACGACCTTCAGGTCGGAGAGCGCGTCTCCTGCGGCGACGCGCTCTTTCAGCGTAAGACTCAGGCGTCGGTGTCGTTGCTCATCGGCGCTGGCCCGCTTTTCGGCCAGCCACGCCGAGCGCAGTCTCGCCAGCGAGGTGGGCAGGTCATCGACGGTCTGGGTTGCCGGCCGAGCGCCCTTCCCGCTCATGGCACGACCGGCTGCAGCTGAAGGGCGTCGCCCATTTCGCGAACGCTGATGATTTTCGCTTCCAGCAGCGACCAGTCATCACGCGTGGCAATGGGCTCCCAAATGGCTTCCACCTCGTCGATCAGCATGGAGCAGGGCGACTCTCGCTGAAAGTAAGGGTGTTGCAGCACGTCGGGGCGCTGTGGCTCAAAGCAGTCGAGAATCTCCATGAATTTCGCAAGATCAGCGCCTGAGTACCCGGCGGCAACCGATCCGTTGCGACCTTTGGATGCGTTACCGCCGTACCAGTCAAACCAGAAATGTGGAAATGCAACACCCGACTGGTGCAAATACGTGAACGCAGCATCTGCGAGCGCCGAAGCCGATTCGGGGTCCTGATAGCTTAGTCCAAGCCCTTTCAGCGTCTGCTCTGCCAGCCGGGTAGCGTACAACTCCGGAAAATCCTCGAGAACAGCGCGCAGCTCTTTCTCATCTGCAAGAAAAGTCAGGCAGTCTGCCAGCCGATGCAGATTCCATAAAACCGCCTGCGGCTGCCGCCCAAATGCGTACAACCCGGTCTGGTCAAAATATGCAGCGGTAAAATCCGGGTTCATGGTGGGCGTCCAGCGCCATGGTCCATAGTCGAAACTCTCACCGGTGATGCACATATTGTCTGTATTTAAAACACCGTGCACAAAACCAGCGACCGTCCACGATGCGACGAGCGCAGCCATTCGTCCAGAGACCTGACGCAACAGCTGCACAGACATTTCAGCGATATTACCCGAAATTTCCGGATAGAAATTACGTTGGCAATATTCCACAAGTTTTGTGAGTCGTTCTATATCCTTGCGCCACGCATGGAACTGAAACGTCCCAAATCGCACATGCGAGTGACCCAGACGAACCAGAATCGATGAGCGCGTGGGCGAGGGTTCGTCGCCGCGGTACAGGCTCTCGCCTGTCTCGAAGAGACTGAACGACTTGGACGTATATACGCCCTGCGCTTCCAGCATTTCGGTGGCCAGAATTTCGCGAACGCCCCCTTTGAGTGTCAATCGTCCATCGCCGCCGCGCGACCACGGGGTT
>JAGWVZ010000618.1 GCA_018970625.1 Myxococcales bacterium
GGGCAGGGGCTCGGGCGCTACAAAGGGAATGTCAGGGGCAGGGGAACGTTGAGAGTATGGCTTCCCGCACCGCCGTCAGGTCCACGCCGTCGGGGGACACCGACGAGAAGGCATTCTCGATGATGGTCGCGGCGGCGGGGTCACGGTCAGTGGCTTCACGAACCAGCGCGCTGCCCACAATTTGCAGCCAGGCCCAGTCCGCGTCACGCTCTACCCCAGTAGCGGTTTCGAGGTCCGTCATGCGTGCAAGCACCAGCTGCGCCACGCCATGCAGCAGCGCCGTGTCGAGCTGAAGCAGCGCCTGGTTGCGCAGGACCAGATCGGTGGCCACCTCGGCCGAGTCCAGGTCACGCCAGCAGCGTACGGCGAAGATGCCGTCGGTGATGCGGTCGTGTGAGTCGGGTGCGATAGCGTCTACGAGGCGGCCCAGTCCGCGCGCAGCTTCGTCGGGTTGAGTGCCACCGTTGTAGTACGCCCACGACGAGTCACAGTCTTTCTTGAGGCCGGTGCAGCTGACCGACTCTTTGTACGTGGACAGGTACAGGAACCAGATCAGGGTCGCATCAAGGCGGGCTGCATTCACGACGGGGTCAATCCCGTTGATGCCTGCCACGAAGGCGTCATTGATGAGCGGCACCATCTGCGCCGGCCCTACACAGCGGTCGGGATCAAGTGCAGGTACGCCCTCGTTTCGGCAGCTGAGCACTGTGCCCGCTTCATCGGTGACCGGGGGATAGTGTTCGTCTTCGCGCCGCGACACACGCGAGCCAAGGCCCTCGTCGGTCGCATAAAGCTCGCGAGCGGCCAGAAAGTCCTCTGGCGTCGGCACCGCGGCGTTGTCCCACAGCAGGGTCGCCATCGTCTCGTAGGCGTCTATCCGCGCGATGGTCGAGATGGTGGCCTCGAACGCGACGTACCTTCCACCGTCCGGCGCACAGGCGGGCCAGGATTCATTCGATGCCACCGAATAATCGGTTGGGAGCGGCTCGCAGACAACCGGTTCCACCGTGTCGGTCTCTGTGTCGGAGCCGGTGTCGGAGACGGTGTCGGAGACGGTGTCGGAGACGGTAGAATCCGGATTGTTTTCTGTGTCTGCTGCAGTCGCCACGTCCGAACCGCCATCTTGCGTGGCGTCGCTTGCGGGCGTCGCGTCTGTGCCGGCGTCAGTCTCGGTCGAGATGTCGGATGAAACCGTATCTCCCGTGTCGGCGACCCCGGTATCGACCGGTGGCGTCGCCACGGGGTCATCCTCCTGACAGGCCACCCATAACGGCAGGGCGCAAATGACAGATAACACAGAGGGGAAAGAATTGAGCTGTTTTTTCATGGCTTTGTGCTGCGGAGAGAGGGTTGAGTGAAAATGGAACAAAAGATAGCCCTAAAGGCCGGCTTCCAGACTTATCAGTACGCTGCGCCCGGGACCGTTTACGCTGGACCCGTGGTACCGGTACGCGGCATCGCCGAGGTTTTCGCCCACCACGGCTACGACGAGCCAAGGGTTCATTCGGTAGCCGGCCCGTACGTCGAACACCGCGAAGCCCGGCGTGCCACCGAGAGGAATGCGAGCGTCACTGAGGTCGCTGTTTGCCAGTCGGTCCTGTAGCGTCGCCCATCGCATGGCGGCGCCGGCATACCAGCCCAGCGAGTGACGATACATGACCTCTGCGGTGCCGTTGAGCGGGGGAACCCGTGACAGTGGCACCCGTTCGACGTACTCGGCGGCCGAATCTACCGGGCGCGGCTGTGTGTTTGGACCTTCACCATATGCATACGCGATGGTGGTTCGTACCGAGAGTCCTGTCACGGGCCGCACCTCAATCCCGCCTTCGGCGCCATATACCACGGAAGCACCTTCGGTGTTGATGAGTTGAAACCGTGACCACGACGAGGCGCACTGCAGCGTCTGCGGTGGGCAGTCGGTGGACTCCCGGCGTGAACGCGCAATGCCGTCACTGATGGTCGTGTGATACACCCACGAATCAAAGGTCACGAGGTCGGAACGAACCTGCACACCCAGCTCTGCGGTCAGTGACCGTTCGGGTTGCAACGCAGCGTTCTCAATCTGAAACCCGGGACCTGTCTGTTGCCGAGAGGTCAGGTCGTCGAGGTTGGGTGCACGATAGCCCTGATCAAGGCTCAGTGTCACCGTCGTGGCATCGGTGGCCCATAGCTCCAGGCCTGCATTTGCGACTGCGGTAAGCCATGTTTGATCGACCGCGACCGTGCCCGACTCGTCGTCGCCGGGAGCTCTGGCAGACGTCACCGAAACGCGCCCACCTGTACGCACTGCGATGCGCTGCCATAACTGCGCCTCGAGCTCCGAAAAAACACCGCCCCATACATAGCGCGAATCGTCCAGATACTGCCCGCGCGAACGCTCGCGCGTGATGTCCACGTCGGTAAAGGTCAACCACGCGGCAGAGGACACCGCGTCGTGATACACGTCGCCTCCGTAGCGAAGCATCAGGCCAATGTCGTCATGCACATCAAACAGTGATGTCCGGCTGTAGAGTGCGACGCCGAGCGTAGTGACGTCGTCGCGACCGATATTCTCGG
>JAGWVZ010000619.1 GCA_018970625.1 Myxococcales bacterium
CCGGGCCGCGCTCGGCGATTTTCAGTGGCTCGTCGCGACGCAACCCTCGGCGTTGGCCTATTACTGGTATATTCGGGCTGCGCTTGGTGTCGGGCAACGGAATCTTGCGCAGCGACTGCTCGACGTCATGCGACGTGATTACCCGACCGATGCGTTGACGCCGCGCGCCGAGCAGCTCGTGGTGCCGCCGCCCGCGTCAGCTCCTCCCGCTTCAGATGAATGATGAGTTCTCTTGTGTGCAGCGATGCAGAGGTAAATTCCGCCCTGCGAAGCGTTATGTCAGGGCGATTTGTGGTTCAGAGCGGCTCGGCGAGCAGTTCTTCAATGCCAGCCTCGATAAGCGCCGGGTGAGTGCGTCCCTGAAAGACACGGCGAATTCGACCGTTGCGATCCAACAGCATCACGCGTGGAATTCTGCGGGCTCCAAACTCTGCGCTGACACGACCGTTTCCCATGAGGACATCGAAGGTATAACCGTAGCGCTCGACGAAGGCGGCGACTTCGCTATCGCGGGTATCTTCGACGGGGTCGAGGTTGACACTCAGAATGCGCAGCTGGTCGGCGGGGAAGCGCTGGTAAAAAGACTGCACATGGGGCATCGAATCGCGGCACGGCCCACAAAAGATGGCCCAAAAATCGAGCAGCACCACTTTTCCGCGCTGCGTCGCCAAATCCACGGTACTACCATCCCGCAACAGACGGAGCGAAAACGGTGGTGCCTGAGTTCCTACCATCGCATCCGACAGCCCCTCGGACCCCAGCACAGGTCGACAGCTCATGGAAGAGACTGTGCCGGACATCAGGAAGACAGCCAGAACCATATGAATCCAACGAACGAACATCGTGAACCCGGGTGCCAGGACGGTCGCAGGGCGGTCGTACGCCCCGACGTGTGGTGTGGCATGGTCCGGAGTGCACCGCAACAGGTGTGGGTCGGCGTGGTGCTGAGCCTGGTGCTGTCCATGCTCCCGGGTTGTACGAACGAGACGAGTGATACGCCGGATGCGGGCGGCTCGGGCGATGTTGAAGAAGAGCAGATCGTGACGGTTCCGGTGGAGGCCGCGCCTGCGACTCGTGTTGATATGCAGCGGACGGTCGCGGGGAACACCACCCTGCGAGCGTCTGAGGAGATCACCGTCGTGAGCGAGATCGCCGGTCATGTGCGATCGGTCGAAGTGGAGGCCGGCGATGTGGTGACTCGTGGTCAGGTCGTGGCCAGAATCGAGAACGCCGATGTCGCGCTCACCATTCGCACAGCGCAACAGAGTGTCGGGCGGTTTGAGCGCGAGCTTGAGGCGCTTCGCCCGCTGTACGACCAGGGTTATCTGTCGCGGCAGGCGTTTGAGGAGACCGAGTTTCAACTGACCACGGCCCGCAACGACCTCGAGCGCGCGCAACAGACGGCCGGTACTCAGGTGGTGCGGTCGCCTGTCGATGCGGCCGTCACCGAACGTCGTGTAACACCGGGCGCCGTGGTGACACCGAATCAGGCGTTGCTGGTGCTCTCGACCATTGAGTCGCTCGAAGCGCACATCTCCGTTCCGGAGCGTGAGCTGCTGACATTGCGCGAGGGGCAGGCGGCAGTGCTCAGAATCGACGCGTTGGCGAGCCGCGAGGTCGCTGGTGAGGTGTTGCGGATTGATCCAGTGGTTGATCCCACGACGGGTACCGTAAACGTTCGTGTGCGTGTCCTGGGTGGGACCGAGATTGAACCAGGCCTTCGGCTGCGGCCCGGCATGTTCGCGAATGTCAGGATTACGACCGATATGCACCCGGGTGTGGTGTCGATCCCCAAGCGTGCCATCCTGTATGAAGGCGAAACGCCTTATGTTTTTGTGTTGCGCGACACCGTGGAGCTGCCTGAAGGCTCCGGGGACGCCGCTCGTGGTCCGACCGAAGGATTCCGGGTACAGCGAGTGGTCATTGAAACCGGCTACGATGACGCCACGATGGTCGAGGTGCTGACCGGCATCGCAGAGGGCGACCGCGTGATCGTCGCCGGACAGAATGGCCTGGACCCTGACTCTGTGGTCACCGTGAATGACGCTTCGGAGCTGCCCGGCAGTGGCACGACGCCTGATGCAACCGCCCCGTCGGCCGAAACCGGGCCATCGCCAGCGCAAGCTGCTGAAGCCTCTGGTGCGGCGCCTTCGGAAGAGGGCTCGTCGCCATGAGCACGGTGGACCCGGAACAGAGCGACTCATCCACGCTGCCGCCGACAGTGGCAGCTCTGGATGAACCGGAAAGTGATGACTCCGGGCCGGACGTCACAGGTATCCCACTGGAATCCCCACCGGTCTCGCAGCGTCGTTCGCGCGGTAACTGGCCCGCGTTCGCCGTCGATCGCCCTGTCGCCACGCTGATGCTCGTGGTCGCGGTTGTCGTATTCGGCTGGGTTTCGCTTCAGCAGTTGCCCGTCAACCTGATGCCCGAGCTGAACTATCCTACGCTGACGGTGCGTACCGAATACGAAGGGGCTGCACCCGAGGAAGTGGAAGACGAGATATCGGACCCCATTGAAGAGTTGGTCGGAACGGTTGAAGGCATT
>JAGWVZ010000620.1 GCA_018970625.1 Myxococcales bacterium
CTGTCGATTGGCAACTCGTGGGGCGGATTCAGCGTTGGTCCAGCGGGTACCCGGGTGCGGGCCGCCTTGCCGGGCACCGGCCTGTCATGGAGCAAGGGGATCGGCGGGTCGAAACGCGCGGCCGCCGCGGCTGCCGTGGCCGGTGCGGTCGGAGGTCGACGGGCGCGCCGCGAGCTGCCGCCGCCGCTGCCGCTGAATTTTGAGCCGAGCTTTGTGGCCGATGGTTCGCTGGTGCTGCTTGACTCGACCGGGCAACCCTTTGCCCCCGATGTGCAGCAGGGCCTGCGCCGAACGCACCGGGCGCAGCTGGAACCGTGGGTGGCGCAGAGCGTCGAGGTGTGGAACGACGCCATTGAGGAGTCGATCGACGTGCATGAAGACACGCCGCCGCCCGACGCGCAGCTGGTGTACACACCACGCGCCTGGGACACGCCGGCGCCGCCGGTGCCCACGCCGCCGCGCGGCGGCTGCCTGAGCCTGCTGTGGCCTCCGGCTCGCAAGGCGGCTGCGGCTGAGCGTCAGCGGCTGCTTGAGGGGTATGCGACCGCCGACCAGGCGTGGAATCAGGCTCGCACCGAGCACCAGACGCAGGAAGAACGCCGGCGCTGGTTGTACGAGACCGGGCGGCATCAGGACGCCGACGCCATGGAAGAGACCATCGAGCACGTCGTCGCCGGCATTCCGTGGCCCTACGAGACCCTGCTGTCGGCGCAGGTCAACCGCGACCGCCGGACCGCGTGGATCGACGTCGACCTGCCCGAGATTGAGTCGGTGCCCACCTTTCGCTGGAAGACCCACCGGGGCCTGGACGTGGCGCGCAACCAGGTCTCTGACACACAGGTGCGAAAAGACTACGCCCTGCACGTGCATAGTGTGTTGTTTCGCGTCATTGGCGAGACGTTCGCCGCCCTGCCCAACCTGCAGCAGGTGGTCGCGTCCGGGTTCACCACCCGACTCAACAAGGCCACCGGCCACACGCAGGACGACTACCTGCTGAGCGTGCGTGTGGACCGCGCCCGCTGGAACGCCATTCGCTTTGAGGCGCTCGAGCAGGTTGACCCCGTCGAGGCGCTCGCGGTGTTCGAGTTGCGTCGAAAAATGACGGCGACGGGCATTTTCACGCCCATCGATCCGTTTGCACCCACCGACCGGGAATAGCGCAAACGGTCGAGCTTACCGCCGCCCTGCCATGGCTTCTTCAGGGCGTTGCCAGATCGATCATCAGCGGACAGTGGTCGCTGAGCCGCTCCCGGAAGGCGTCGTCGGCGGCCGGGTACACAAACTCCCGAAAGCTGTCGGCAACGAACAGGGGAATCGCAGGGCCACCCAGCACCAGATGGTCCACAAACTGGTCGTAGCGGCTGTTCCAGCACAGGGGGCGCGCGGCGCCGTAGGTCATCTCGAGGTCGGCGCCGGCCGGTTGCTGGTCGTCGAGCTCAAGCCAGAACGGGTCGGCGGCGTGCAGGCGACGGTTGAAGTCGCCCACCACCATGTACGGCACGCCCTCGGTCGCCCGCGCGTCGATCCACGCCTCGAGCAGCGGCACCTGCGTGGCCAGCTTTACGCAGGCATCTGAGTCGGCGGTGCGGTAATCGTCCGAAAAACAGCCGCTCTTCAGGTGCACGCCCAGCACACGCACCGTGGGCGCCGATTCTCCCGGGAGCGTCACCTCAAAGTCGACCCCCTCGCGCAGCCGCGATGTGTTCAGCGCTTCGTAATCGGGCAGCACCTGCAGTTGAACTCCGTCTCGCCACACTACTGCAACCCGTTGATTTGACGGCTGATCTGCGATATGGGCGTTCCACTCCGGCTCGGCGAACACCCGCCGCACGGCCACCAGACTCTCGACCTCCTGCAGCACCACGACGTCGGCGTCGATGGTGGGCAGATAGCTGGCCAGCCGAGCATAGTCGGACGCCGAACGCGGTGCGTTGCCCGTGTTCTCGGTTTCGGACAGCCACTCCATGTTCCAGACACCCAGCGTGAGCGAGTCGCCCTGCGCGGCCGCCGTCGGGGTTGCGGCGGTGTTGGTCGGGCTGTTTTCGGGCGGTGACACAGGTTTTGCGGGCTCGTCGGCGGTCGGCTGCGCCTGGGTTGCCGCGTTCGGCTGCGATGGGGCGTCGGTGGTCGGGACAGTCTCGGGCGAGGGCACCGTCCGCGATGGGACGGCAGCGTTCGGGCCAAAGTCGGGCCGCGACGACGATGCCGGGCAGGCCGCCGGGCCCGCTCCCAGAAGCACACACAGCAGCGAAAAGGCCCGGGAACCAGAGCCGTACGAGGATTTGAACATGCAAACTTCCGTTCAGAGTTTCGATTGACGGGCGATACACCATTTCGGTCGGCGCCGCGACCTCTGTGAAAGCGCGCACGAGATCGCAGGTCGATGTGTCCACTGACAACCCTTTCTGCTACAGACTCGCCCGCGCTCGTCCCGCAGGGTTGCCCTGCCGGACTGGCGCGACGGCCGCACCCCACCGGTTTTCGGCCATCTAACGTGCTCTCGGCCACGGAGCTGGCTCATGAATGGCGTACCCGGCACCTTACCCGG
>JAGWVZ010000621.1 GCA_018970625.1 Myxococcales bacterium
CGGCGGGTGCTGCGCTCTGAATTACTGGTGATTCCTATCGCCAGTCACTACATCCCGGTCGAATTCAGCGAATACCTGAACCTCCGGGTAGAAGCGTTTCTGGAAGAACGCGTCTACGGCAGACATTTCTGACACCAGAGTCAGGATATGTACCCCACGCCTCGGAATGAAAAGGATATTTTATTTCGTCATCGGGCTCCTCTGCTGCACGCTGCCGCTCACAGAGCACTCTCTGGCGCAGGCGCCCGATGCCGCCCACGTGGCTCGCGATGAAGCCCAGTCAACGCTCTACATACACGTCAAACCGCGTATCATAGTGGAGTGGCCGGCGATTGCCGACACGCGCCGCCTGCTGGAAAACGAACAGCATCGTGCAACCCTCGGTATTCCCGAAATACTGTGGGCGTCGTTGCCGAACATGGACAGCCTCGTTGCCGAGACAGCGTTCGATGAGGTCTCAGGTACGACCCTGCGCGTAACCCTCACCGGCGCTGACCCAGCGGCCGTCATCCAACCGCTGGTGGCGCAAATGGTGTCGACTGCTGCTGTGGACGTCCGACATCGGCTGCTCACGAATCCCAATGGCTCGCAGACATTATGGTTATGGAACAGTGGGCAGGAGTCGCCTCGTGCTATCACGCCCTTTGATGGTTTCGACCGTTGCCCCGCGTTCGGAAATGGTCCGGACGTCGCTTTGTTGTTGTGTGCTCGTCTGACGGCACCCGAGGCCGCTCAGGGGATCGTCTGGATAGAGGTGCGGCTCAACGATGCCGTCAGCGTCACTCTCGGCCTTGACCTCGACCGCCCTGCCGACGTTGCGGAGAGCGAGCGCCAGCTCGGTCTTCTGCTGAGCGCAGACAATGAGGCTGGAAACGCGGCCCTTGCATTTCTGGGATTGCAGTCCATTCGGGAGCGCGCGGTAATTCAGGCACAGGATGATCTGGTCACCATGGAGGTGCAGTTGAATCCCGACGAGACCTCGCGCCTGACGCGTTTGCTTTACGAGACCCTGGCCAGCGAGGTTCGGTAACATGAAGACGTGGCACCTCCCGGCCGCTGCCCTGGCTGCGCTGCTCCTGAGCTCGTCAGCCTACGCGCAGACCGCGCCACAGACGGACCTGCCGTATGGCGGCAACAGCTCGCGCGCTGACGCATGGGCATTGCGTCTGAACCCTGCCAACCTGGGATATTTGCAAGGATTTCACTCGGCACTCTCCGTGGGTATGCCCGAAAACGACGAAACCGTCACGCAGGTGGGCTGGTTCAACGCCGTGGGTACCGGTAAGGGCTTTGGCTTCGGAATCGGTGGCGAGTGGCTTCGCAACCCCTCGCCCGTGCACGTCCTGAACGCAGGATTCTCTGTGGGAATGCCGCGCGTTGCCGCCGGCATGTCCCTTCATCAGTACGCTTCAAGTGCCGACCCCGCCTACGACGGCCTGCGACTTCTCGACACCGGCGTGATGCTCCGGGTCGTGCAGACCTTCGGGATCAGTGCCGTGCTACGCGGTTTCAACCGGCCGACGCTTCGCCCGGCCAGCGCGCGCCGACCTCTGGAGTTTGACCTGGGCTTCGCGGTTCGCGCCCCGGACGGCCGGGTCGTTCTGGATGCCGCATGGACGACCATCTTCGAAGATACCCGGCGCTCGGTTGCAGTCGCGACCGTCACCGCACGCATCTGGCGAGGTGTTCGGGTTTTTGGCTCTGGTTCGCTGGCGCCACTTGCACCCGCGCTCGAGTGGCGAATGAATGCGGGCATTGAGTTTGCCAACGGCCCTGTGCTGTCGACCGTTTCGATCTCGTCGGCGCAGGATTCGACCTCACCGGGCATCCTTGCCAGCGCAGAGTTTGCAACCCCCTTTGCCTTTCAGGATTTTCAGGGCGGGAACGTTTACCATTTGCAGCTCGGCGGTGAGCTGGCCGAACGGCCACGCTTGAGCCTCGGTCGCGACTCACTGGCGTTCACCGACATCCTCATCAACCTCTACGACGTCGCGGAAGATGCTGAAACAGACGGCCTGCTGCTCGAGCTTCGTGGCATCGAGGTCGGGCCTGCACAGGTGTGGGAGCTGCGTCACGCGCTGGAGCAGATTCGCGATTCGGGAAAGACGATCGTCGTGTTTCTTCGGTCGGGCGGAATCAAGGACCTGTATCTGGCATCGGTGGCCGACGTCGTGCTGACAACTCATGACACGGCGATTCTGAACACCGGCATTGGAATCACCGGACTGTACGTTGGCGAGCTATTGTCCAATCTGGATGTAGAGGCGCAATTCGTCCGAATCGGCGCCTACAAATCCGCTCCCGAACGTTTCACATCAACGGGACCGAGCGAAGAGGCTCGCACGCAGCTGGATGCGTATCTCGACACGGTCTGGACCGCGTGGTCAGAACCCCTGATAGCCATGCACGGTCAATCCGAAGACAGCCTGAACAGTTTTCTGAACACCTCGCCGTTGCTACCCAACGCCCTGGTGGAGGCCGGGTGGGTCGACGCGGTGATCTGGCCCGATGAGCTGGGCGACGAGCTGGAGAATGTCTTCGGCGGCCG
>JAGWVZ010000622.1 GCA_018970625.1 Myxococcales bacterium
ACAAAGGGCCAGCAGCTTTTCGCCGTAGTGGTGTCGGGCGAGGCGTGAGAGATTGACAACCCGCGCAGGCGGAGCACCAAGCGACATGGACCGCAGCGCCCAGGACTTTCGCAAGGACAGCAGCCATCCGTCGGCGGGTGATGGTGCATAGATTGCCGCTTCGGTTGGCACGGTAAGAGTCGGCAAAGCATCAAAGACAGCTTCGAGCTCGTCAAGCCACAGCGATACCGCTCGGGACGGCTTTCTGCGCCGGAGCTCTGCGTCGCAGCGCTCCGCGAGCATGCGAGGCCAACGTGAGACATCGCGCATGACTCGATAGACTTCGCTGCGCCTGGAGCGAAGACGTACGTCCTCGGGGACCCGAAAACGCAGATACTCGAGCTGTGAATGGAGCGTTGCCCAGTATTGCTCCAGAAAGTCGGTAAGCTGAACGGCGATGCGGTTCGTTTCCAGACAGAGCGAGTCGGCAGCCGTGGTGTGGATCATCTCGGCCAGCTCGAAGCTGCGCCGCTTCAACACCGGGTGAGCCAACGACTCCAGAGCGAGGCTAACCTCGTTGGACGAGGTCCAGTTTCTTGCCTCGTCGCCTGTCTCGTCCTCGAAGGCCGTCTCGGATTCAGGTGGGCCGGTCATTCACCGTCTCCAGAACGTGGGCACAAAGAGCACCAGAACGGTATAGAGTTCCAGCCGTCCCAGTATCATGAGCACCGACATGAGCAACTTACCGGGCCAAAAAAGGTCCCCAAAGCCCCCCATCGGTCCAAACTGACCAAGTCCGGGACCTACATTGCCAAGGCACGCGATGGTACCTGAGAGGGCTGTCTCGAGGTTGGGCGTCATGGCGCTCATCGCCAGCGCGCCGAACGCAAAGACCAGAAAGTAGAGGCACACGAAGGCGAAAATGCCCTGTACGGTTTCGTCGCTGATTCTCTGGCGACCCACTCGAATGGTGGTCACCATCTGCGGACGAAACGTCTTGCCAATGTGTAGCGTCAGGGCCTTGGCGATGACGACATAGCGAAACAGCTTGGGACCGCCGGCCGTAGATCCCGTGCATGCGCCCACAAAGAGAAGGAAGAACAGGATGTTGCGTGCAAAGGAGGGGTAGAGGTTAAAGTCCTCGCTTGCGAAGCCGGTCGTCGTGACAATCGAGATGACGTTGAACAGCGCATGCCGGACAGCATCGTGCACATCATAATCGTGTCGGGGCAGGATGGTCACCGCCACCAGCAGGGAGCTCACCAACACAACACCCAGGTACACCCGTGTCTCTGTGTCGCGCAGTAGCGCGCGTCGTTCACCCTGCATCATGTAAAAGTAGAGGCTGAAGTTTCCACCACCGAACAGCATGAATATCAGGCACACCCATTCCACCGAAGGTTTCTGCAGCTGCCCAATGCTCGTCGGCAGCGGCGAGAACCCACCGGTTCCGAGCGTACTCATGCTGTGACCCAGCGCGAAATGAAGGTCCATGCCACAGAGCAGAAGCGCCACAGTCTGCGCCACGGTGAGGACGCCGTAGATCTTCCACAGCGCGAGAGAGGTTTCGCGGATGCGAGGTTTAACGCCTTCGGTGATGGGACCCGGGACTTCATTCTTGAACAGCATCTTCCCGCCGACCCCCAGTGACGGAAGGATCGCGACGAACAGCACCATGATCCCCATGCCTCCCAGCCAGTGGGTCTGCATGCGCCAGAACGACGTGGCCTTCCCCATGTCGGTTGCAGCCAGGTTCATGATGGACGCGCCGGTCGTGGTAAAGCCCGAGACCGATTCGAAATAGGCATCAATCGGGCTGGAGAGCGTGCCATCAAACAGAAATGGAAGCGCACCAAAGGCAGGCACGACGAACCAGGCGACCGCCACGACGAAGAGCGCCTCACGTCGAAGAATACTGCCGCCCTCCCCTTTTCCGAGGCGCATAAGCACAGACCCCACGCCACCCATGAGGCCTACCGTAGCGGAGAAGCCCAGCAGACTGTCCCATTCGGCGTACCAGAGCGCCCACAGGATGGGCAGGATCATGGGGACCGCCGTGCCGACAATCAGCACGCCCAGCAAACGGAAGACGACTCTCCAGTTCATGAGCGGAACCCGAGAGTCTGCTTTCGAAACAGGCGCTCGACCCGGGGGCGCAGCTCATGCAACGCGAAGACGACGACCTGGTCACCCGGCTGGAACACGTAGTCGCCATTGGGGACCAGCGCACCCTGCTGGCCAAGCACGGCACATACGATCGCGCCGCGCGGCAACAGTGAGTCGGAGAGCCGCGCCTCGGCGATGCGAGACTCGCGTGCGACGATAAACTCAATGAACTCGGCGCGGCCGTCCTTGATGGGGGAGACGCTGATGAGCTGGCCATCGCTCACGTACTTGAGCACCTGTTGGGCGACCGTGAGGCGGGGCGAAAGCGTGGTGTCGATGCCGAGCCGCTCACACACAGGGGCGTAGTCAGGGCGATGCACAAGCGCCATACAGCGTCGGCAGCCCAGATTTTTGGCCAGAAGGCTGGCCATGAGGTTGACCTCATCTTCATCGGAAAGCGCA
>JAGWVZ010000623.1 GCA_018970625.1 Myxococcales bacterium
TGGAGGCCGGCCTGATCTCCACCTCAGGGTCGACCAGACCGGTCGGACGCACGACCAGTTCGATCACTTTGCCCGTGTGCTGGTCCTCATAGGGGCCCGGCGTCGCCGAGACGAAGATCGTCTGTGGCGAGATTCTTTCCCACTCGTCAAAGCGCAAGGGGCGATTATCCAGTGCGCAAGGCAGGCGGAAACCGTAGTTGACCAGATTCTCCTTGCGCGCGCGGTCACCTCGGTACATCCCGCCAAGTTGCGGAATGGTCACATGGCTTTCGTCGACGACCAGCAGCGCATTCGCCGGCAGATAGTCGAAGAGGGTCGGCGGCGGTTCACCCGGCTGGCGCCCTGACAGGTGTCGGGAGTAGTTCTCGATGCCGTTGCAGTAGCCGATTTCAATCATCATCTCGATGTCATAGCGGGTTCGCTGCTCAAGACGCTGCGCCTCGACCAGTTTGTCGAGCTTGCGCAGCTCATCGAGACGGTCGCGCAATTCCTGCTTGATCACTTCGACTGCTTCGAGCACGCGCTCACGGCTCGTAACGTAGTGCGATTTTGGATAAATCGTGAGCCGGGGCACCGGCCGTAGCAGTTCCCCGGTTAGCGGATCGAAGTACGACAGCGCCTCGACTTCATCGTCGAACAACTGGATCCGGACTGCCTCGCGCTCGGATTCAGCCGGAAAGACATCAATGACCTCGCCGCGCACGCGGTAATTACCGCGCCCCAGTTCGATGTCATTGCGCACATACTGAAGTTCGGTCAACCGGCGCAGGATTTGCCGCTGATCCATGCGGTCGCCCCGCTTGAGGTGCAGCACCATCGAGTGGTACTCGCCGGGGTCACCCAGACCATAAATTGCCGAGACTGTCGCGACGATGACGGTGTCCGGTCGTTCCAGCAGGGCCTTGGTCGCCGACAGGCGCATCTGTTCGATGTGATCGTTAATCGACGCGTCTTTCTCGATGTAGGTGTCCGACGCCGGCACATAGGCCTCGGGCTGGTAATAGTCGTAGTACGAGACGAAATATTCGACGGCATTTTCGGGAAAGAACTCGCGCATTTCACCGTAGAGCTGCGCGGCGAGGGTCTTGTTGGGGGCCAGCACGATGGTCGGTCGCTGCACCGCCTCAATGACATTTGCGATCGTGAAGGTCTTCCCCGAACCCGTAACGCCAAGCAGCGTCTGATGCGCCAGTCCGTCCGCCAGACCGTCAAGCAGTTGCCGGATCGCTTCTGGTTGTCCGCCTGCGGGCTTGAACGCGGAATGCAGGATGAATTTGTTTTCCATCATGAAAGCATGACGGGCGAGACCGACAGCGTCGAGTCTCGACAGCGGTCAGTCACTACACCTGCTTTTTCGTGTTGCCGAACTCAGTTTCATTGACCGTCCACACGGCTGTATGTACGATTGCCGCCTCTCCAGCACTCCCCGGTAGCTCAGTCGGTAGAGCAAGTGACTGTTAATCACTGGGTCGGCGGTTCGAGTCCGTCCCGGGGAGCCATTTCTTCACGATGGCAGGTGCTGTTCCTCTCGCCGATGCGCGAGGCGCTCAAACTCTCTCGCATTTCACGTCGCAAGCCTTCATGCACCCGCGGCCTGCCCCGAGACCGGGGGCATCGAGCGCACGTGCACGTCTCGCTGCGGGAACGGGATTTCGATTCCCTCCGCCCGGAACGCGTCGTAAATGAGCCGGTTCAGCTCATGCCGCAGATCTACCCGATGGGGCATCTCTTTCGCATAGACCTGCAGTTCGATCATCAACGCACTGTCGCCGAAGCCCTGAAATACCGCGCACGGAGCAGGCTCGCGCAACACCTTTTCGTGCGAATTCGCGATAGCCAGCAGCATGCCGAGCGCCTTTTCAAGATTGGTGCCGTAGGCAATGCCGACCGGGATCACCAGACGGGTGACCGAATCGGTCAAGGTCCAGTTCACGAAACGTTCCGTGATGAAATTCCGATTGGGAACGATGATTTCCCGGTTATCCGAGTCGGCAATCGTGGTAGCCCGGATCTGAATGCGCGCTACCCGTCCCGACAGGTCACCAATCGTGACGAAATCGCCCACGCGAATCGGTCGCTCAAACAGCAGAATGAGACCCGAGATGAAGTTCGCAAAAATCTCCTGCAGGCCGAAACCCAGCCCGACGCCGAGTGCCGCGACCAGCCACTGCACCTGCGACCAGCGCAGGCCCAGCGTGCTCAATGTCAGCGTGAAACCGACAGCCGCGATGACGTATCGGACCAGCATGTTCGCCGCATAACGGCTGCCACGATGCATCCGAAAACGTCTCAACACGGCGATTTCGAGCAGGCTCGGCAGGTTTCGCGCTGCCAGCAACGTGATGGTCGCAATCAGGCCCGCAGTCACCGCACTCGCCAGCGTGATCGGCGCGCCGTGCAGAACGCCGGTGCCATCCTTGACCTGCACTTCCCACAGCTTTATCTGGTCGAGGGCGCCGAACGCCGGTAACACTTCGCGCCAGATGTAGAACAGTCCGACGGCGGCCGACCACCCGATGAGGTTACGGAAAATCAGACGCGAC
>JAGWVZ010000624.1 GCA_018970625.1 Myxococcales bacterium
GGGGGACCATTCCAACCGGGAATCAACACCCACTGAAAACCGGGACCCATCGTATCACCGGTACCACACTTTTTTTCGCCGTCAGCGCCGCCTCGTCACCGGAAAGTCCGAGTTGAACATGGGCCCAAAGGTCACGGACGCGTACGGCTGCTCGCGGATGAAGGCGTCCAGATCCCGGGGCAGGTACCGGTACACCACCCGGGGTTCTCGTCGTGCATTCACCAGCTCGTTGGCCATGATCAGCATGATGCCCGCGCACACCAGCAGCACCGCGATCGCGTTCATATACGACCCCCGTCGTGTTTTTTTTCCGAATATTTGATCTCGGCGTTGCCGCAGGATGCCGCGCGGCAGCAAGCTCGGCATGGACATCACCATACGCAAGTTCGACCCGTCCACCATGGACGACCGGCGGGTGTGCATGGTCATCGGCAAGCGCAACACCGGCAAGTCGGTGCTGACCAAGGACATCATGTTCCACAAGCGCCACATCCCCGCGGGCATGGTCATGAGCGGCACCGAGGAGGGCAACGGCTGGTACTCGTCCTGGGTGCCCGACTGCTTCATTTACAACGAGTTCGACAAGGACGCGGTGGAAAAACTCATCAACCGGCAGCGCCGGCTGTGCAAGAACGGCACGCCGCAAAAGGTGTTTTTGGTGCTGGACGACTGCATGTTCGACAAGCGGGTCATGCGCGAAAAGTGCATCCGCCAGATCTTCATGAACGGCCGACACTGGGGCATCTTCTTGGTGGTGACGTCGCAGTACGTGGCGGACGCTGGTCCCGAGATCCGCAGCAACTGCGACTACGTCTTCGTGCTGCGCGAAAACATCCAGCAAAACCGGGAACGCCTGTGGCGCATGTTCTTCGGCATCTTTCCCACGCTGGACTCGTTCAACGAGGCGCTCACGGCGTGCACCGAGGACTACCAGTGCCTGGTGCTGGACAACACCAGCAAGTCCAACAAGATCGAGGACTGCGTGTTTTGGTACAAGGCCAAGCAGCGCAACGACTTCCGCATGGGCAGCCCTCTGCTGTGGCACTACCACTCCAAGAACTACAACCCCGACTACGACCGCGACGACGAGCGCCGGCCCACCGACCGTCGCAAGCAGCTCGTGACCATCCAAAAGCTGCCCCTGAAACCGGTCAAGACGTAGTTACAAAGACGCCACAGCGCAACGACGGCGCCACAACGGCAAATCACAACGGCGCCACAACGGCAAATCACAACGGCGCCACAACGGCGCCACAACGGCGCCACAACGGCGCCACAACGGCGCCACAACGGCAAATCACGACGGCGCCACAACGGCAAATCACGACGGCGTCACAGCGGCAAATCACAACGGCGCCACAACGGCGCCACGGCAAATCACTGAAAATTTCGACAGTGCACAGTGAACAGTATAATAAAAGACTGAAAAACATTGAAAGACTGAAAGACTGAAAAACATAGTAGTCAAAACACAAGGCTCGCCAGAGACTGCGTCGTGAGGTACGTTGCCACGTCGGCGGCCAGGTCGACGGGGCCGGCGGCTGAGTGCGGCACAAACAGATCGACAAACTTGCCGTACGCGGTGACGCCGCGCTTCATGGCCGCGACCGCCAGATAGCACGTCTCCTTGTCGGGGATGGCCTGCACCGCCAGCGCGGTGACGCAGTGCTTGGCGCGGCACGCCCGGCCCAGCTCGCGCCGCGTGAGCGCGTGCACGACGGGCACGCCGGTCATGGTGGCCTGCTGCAGCAACGCCTGCAGCTGCGCGCCCATCCAGAAGCCGTAGGCGTCGGTGCAGATGACGATGAGCACGGGTTTGTCGGGGCCGAACAGCAGGCTGCGGGTCTCCTTGATGCCGATCCGCATGCACACGGGGTCGAGCCGCTGCAGCATCCTGTAGACCATCGAGTCCAGATCGTGGTCGATGGCCTGTGGGAACAGCACCGGCGGCCCGAGCTCCATCTTGACAACCAAAAAAAAAATGACACGTCCGGCTGCGCTTCGGCTTATATCTTTGCCAGCCGGAATATCCGGTCGGAATATTCGGAATTGTAGCGAATTGTAGAGTTGACAGTTGGCACAACGGATTGTTACAGATTTGGGTCGCACGGCCAGATCGCGCGGCACTCAGGGCAGCCAGATCGCGCGGCACTCAGGGCAGCCAGATCGCGCGGCGCAGCCACATCGCGCGGTTTATTTCTGCACCACAAACATGCGGGCAAACCTGGTCATGGCAAACCTGGCGATCGAAGCGGGAATCGTGGCTCTGACCCTCGCAGCCATCCTGGTCGTGGTGTTCGTGGCGCTGCCTCGGGCCTTTTCGTCGACGGCGTCCGTGGCGCTGACGGGCGTGGCGGTGGGCGCGGCCATCCACCTGGGCTTCGAGCTGGCCGGACTGAACGCGGCGTACTGCACCATCGGTCACGCGTGCCAGCAGCGGTGAGGCAAATAATTTCACGGCGGAGTACAGAGTACATGCCCGCTGTGACTGTGTTCGACGCCTTTGCCATATTGGTCTTGGGCAGCCTGTCCCAGCCGGCGCA
>JAGWVZ010000625.1 GCA_018970625.1 Myxococcales bacterium
CGTAATCCCCGCAGCCTTCGCACGCTCCGCAATCAACTGCCCCACCTTCGCGGCGCTGTCAACATCTCCCCCCACTCCGCCGGGACCGGAAATTTCGGCGTCCACACTGCTGGCCGCAGCCAGAGTCCGCCCGCCGGCATCGTCGATCACCTGTGCATACATGTGGCGATTACTGCGAAAAACAGAAAGCCGCGGACGACCATTGGCACCACGCGCAACACCGTTGCGAACACGATGCGTTCGACGACCACGACGCTTTGCCAACTGAGTACGAATGCTCATCGCTTACACCAAGCCAAAAAACAATTACTTCGAACCGAATGCCTTACCCGCCTTGCGCCGCACCTGCTCGTCCTGATAGCGAATCCCCTTGCCCTTGTAGGGCTCCGGCGGACGCACGGATCGAACTTCTGCAGCAAACTGTCCACAAGCCTGCTTGTCGCAGCTGCGTACCACCACGTGCGTGGGGTCCGGAACTTCACACTTCGTCCCAGCCGGTACCTCGAGCACAATCTTGTTGGCGAAACCGACCTGCAGGGTCAGCCGCGTGCCCGAGAGACTGGCATTGTAACCAACCCCGGTAATCTCAAGCTTCTTCTCAAACGGCTTCACAACCCCCGCAACCATGTTGTTGAGCAGACTGCGAGTCAGACCGTGCAGTGCCCTGCTCAGACGCTTGTCGTCCGGCCGAGTCACCACGATCGTGCCGCCCTCAATGGCAACTCCCATAGAAGGATGCACATTCAGGAACAGCTCCCCGGCAGGCCCCTTCACCGCGACGCGGTTCCCCGATATCTCAACCTTCACTGCGGAAGGCACAACCACCGGCTTCTTACCAATTCGAGACATTTTCTGAACCTCAGCACCAGAGCCTGATAACCGCAGATCCCAAAGACAACAGCCGTAGTCACCACACCTGGCAAAGCAGTTCGCCACCAATACCCTGACGCCGAGCCTCCCGGTTACTCAGGACTCCGCGGGATGTCGAGAGCACCGAAATACCAGTGCCCTGGCGAATGTCCTTCATCTCATTCACAGCCATGTACACGCGACACCCTGGCTTCGAGATGCGCTCGATGTGCTGAATCACGTGCTCGCCGTTCGGGCCGTACTTCAGGTTCACCCGCAAAACGCGATGGTTTCCGCTCTCAACCACTTCGTGGTCCCAAACGAACCCCTCGCGCTGCAGTGCCTCCACAATCGCAACTTTAAGCCGCGAAAAAGGCACGTCCACGAACGGTCGCTCCACATGGACGCCGTTTCGAATTCTGGTCAGCAAGTCCGCAATCGGATCTGTCATCATGTTCCTGCACCCCTCACCAACTGGCCTTCTTTACGCCCGGAATCAATCCTTCGAGCGAAAGATTGCGGAAACAGATCCGACACACCTTGAACTTACGATACACCGCCCGCGGCCGACCGCACATCATGCAACGATGCTCGATTCGACTGCTGAACTTCGGAGCCCGCCGGGCTTTCTCAATTTTCGCCTTGCTTGCCATTTCACCGCCCTGATCTGTCCCAGTCCGGATTCACCCACACACGCAAGTAAACACTAATTCTCAACCCGAAAAGGCATGCCGAAGGCTCGCAGGAGCACCCGACCCTCATCGTCCGTCTGCGCCGTTGTCACTATGGTAATGTTCATACCCTGAACAGTCGTAGCGGTCTCGGGATCAATCTCCGGAAACACCAACTGCTCGCTCAGACCGCAGTTGTAGTTTCCATGACCGTCAAAACCCTTCGGATTGACGCCACGAAAGTCCCTGACCCGCGGCAACGCCAGGGTAATCAAACGCTCAAGAAAGTCATACATACGGCGACCACGCAGCGTCACACGGCAACCGATCGGCTGGCCCTCTCGCAGGCGGAATCCCGAGACAGAGTTCTTCGCCCGAGTCACCTGGGCCTTCTGCCCTGACAACTGTGTCAGGTGCTCGGCGGCCGAGTCCAGACGCTTGCGATCCTCCACTGCCTTACCCACACCCATACTCACCACGATCTTCTCGAGCCGTGGCAGGGAGTGGATGTTCGTCCTGCCGAGAGCTTCCCTCAGCAGCGGAACAATCCGATCATTGTAATCTTGAATCAAACGAGACATGCTGACATTCCAGTCTTTTTCCGACGCCCGGGATCACTTTACCTGAGCCACTCCCGCAACCCCTGCCAATCACACCAACATCTGCCAGCCTCAGACCACTTCACTGGCGAGCGACACAATCTTCATGAATTTGCGATCACGGAGCTCGCGGGCCACAGCGCCGAAGATGCGAGTCCCCTTTGGATTGCCGTCATTGTCAACGATCACAATGGCATTGCGATCAAATCTGACGTAAGACCCGTCGGCACGGCGAGCGGACTTGCGGACACGAACCACAACTCCCTTCACCACCGAACCAGCCTTGATCGCACTGCCGGCAATCGCCTTCTGCACGCTCACCACAACGATGTCACCGAGACCCGCGTACCGCCTGCGAGTTCCACCGAGCACCTTGATACAGCGGGCTGACTTGGCACCCGAGTTATCTGCCACG
>JAGWVZ010000626.1 GCA_018970625.1 Myxococcales bacterium
GGCACTGTGGAGTACCCAGCGCCACCAACACCGAGCGTAATGGATCCAACGGTGGCCCCAGAAAGCACCGCGGTTCCGGTTGCCGTCGTCTTTCCAATCGTCCCGGTGATGATCGCCGTCTTCGCGGTGTTCAGCGAGTCGGTCTCCTCGGTTGGTCCGGAGAACAGCTTCAGCGAGTTCTTATCGCTCGGGAAAACGTAGTAGATCTTGTCGGTGACTGTCGCACCGCCGTTCTGCGTATTCGACAGCGTCACCTGGTCGCCGGGAACAAACGGATGGTTCGGGACGGTGATCGTGTCCTCTACGGATGAGGACGCCACGATGGCATTCACCGCGGCAATCCGGTTGAAACCGTTGTCAAGAGCCGATACCGGAGCTCCCGATGAGTATGATGCCTCCATCATCAGTGGCAGGCCATCGTTGTAGAAGTCGCTGATGCCTTGGGTGACATCGTAGCCCGTCGTGTTGTTCGACAGCTCAAAGTAGTAGCGGTTCGATGACGTCAGCCCGGTCTTGAGCGTGATCGGGCTGGTGCCCTGCTGTCCATTGGTCTGCGACAAGTGAAGCGTGCAGACGCCGCCAGCCTTCACGTTGACGTACATCCCGAATCCTTGTCCGGTCGAAGTCGATGACGTCCACAGGTTGGGTGCGGATCCGATCTGGAAAACCACAACACGGTCACCGGACTGCAGGTCGGGTGTGACATTCAATGTCACGGTGTTGTTGGTGGTGTTGACGTCGGCTCCGGTGAAGTAATACCGGGCGTTGCCCGGGCGCAGCATGACCACCGAGTTGGTGGCCTGAATCAAACGCACCGGGCTGTAGATGTCGTGCCCGTTGAGCGGGATCTCCAGGTGCGACTGATTCGGGCGCACGAGGTACATCTTGCCCTGGCCGCCGTCGGATGATCGCACTTCATTGGTGGCGACAATCAATCCTTGATACCCGGTGTCAGGGTCACGGTAAGGCAGGACCCCAAGGATGTCGGTGAAGGCAGTCGTGTTGCCGTAGAATTGGATGTCCCGATTCGTTGCGGGACCACCAAGAGAGATGGCCGCGGTGGACATCATCGCATTGGTGTTGTTGTCGTACAGGCATCGGGTTCCGTTGGGAAATACCAGTATGCTGGAACTGCTGTCCGAGCAGATGATCGTGTTGTTTGGGATGATTGACCCGGTAACCACCTGCACCTCGGGCGACCCGGATGTGGCGATGACCGACCGGGTGAAGTTGTTCCATTTGCCGCCCCACTTGGGCTGCACGATGCCCCAGCGGTTGCGGATGTTCTGGTCCTGAAAAACACGATTGATCGCCTGGCTGACAAACTGGGGAGGCACCTGCGCCGGATCAAGGCGTGAGATCACTCCCTTGAAGCCGTCGTCGACCGATATGATGTCAGGCAGGTCAGGCATATCAGCGTCCGGGAACGATTATCTGCCGCACATACTTCTCCTGCAGCGCCACCTTGTCGATCTCCTTGGTCAGCTCAACCTCGCCCAGCTCCAGGAACTGGTTTCCGAGGTCGACCTTGCCGTCCACTCGCAGCATCTGTCCGGCGGCCTTGAGGGCGCAGACCTCAGCGAAACGGTATGGGAAGGCATATGCGCTGGCCTCGCCGGCAGTCGACAGCAGGGGCGGGCTCTTGCGGAACTCCAGCCAGACGTAGGGCAGCTCCTCCTCGATGAGGATGCCGTCGTCGGTGAACGTGTAGCGCGGCTCCTGCTGACGCCATGTCACCCGCGGGTCGACAGGCCAGACGCTGAAGGCCTCGCCAATGGTCACCGCTCGGGTCGTGCCGTCAGGGTTGGTCGTCTGCGAGATGTTGCGCAGGAATTTGTTCAGCAGTCCCCAGTAGGACGTGTTTGTGGGGACGGTTCCTGCAGCCGCCGTGCCGTACAGTGCGTAGTGTTTTTGAGTGACTGGATACAGCACGATATCTCCGATGCTGTACGTTGATGTGGATGACCAATTTCCGCTGTTGTTTCCGTAGTCTGGAAGTGCTTCAGACCAGAACTGAGCATTTACCGTGCCTCCAGGTCCGTTAATTGTCGGAGGATTGCCTGATCCGGATGCTCCCACATATTGGTAGTACTTCTGCTCCGTTTTAAAATACACCACAGAGCCCTGCGAATAAGTTGTGGCAGAGTCGTAGTCGGCGGCAAAGAACTCCTGCTGGTAGACCGTCTGCTCGGGCCAGTCGAAGCACTCCCAGGCGCTGCGCAGGCTCATCGAGATGAACGTGCGGAAGAAGTTGGCCTCCTCAGTCGTCAGAGTGCTGAAAACGCGCCCGGTGAGCTCGCAGGCGCGTTGCAAGACGTAGTCGTAGGTGACGGTTCTCATTGGCTACCAGGATTTGCAGGCCCAGTACTTGGCCGAGAGTTTACTGCCCGGCTCGTCGCAGCCATGCCTGGCTCGGAAGGATGCGCGGCGCTCCGGGATGTGCGCCTTGATCGTCATGTTGGGGTCTCCGAAACGAACAAGAGCGACCTTGTCGCCCTCCTTCGCCAGCACAGCGAACTTCTTATTCTCGCCCG
>JAGWVZ010000627.1 GCA_018970625.1 Myxococcales bacterium
ACCGGCTCCACCCACGGACTTCCGACAGCGACCCGATGGTCTTCTGGACCTGTATGGCTCGTTGTTGAACTTCGGGTTCATGGCGTTCGATAGTTTTCGTGATCCGGCGGCGACCACCAGAGGCATGTACTCGTATGGCCACGATGGATTCAGTCCCGCGCCCGGCCTGAACCCGGGCGCGTGTGCCAATGACGCGAGCTGCTGGAACCTTGGCGCTCGCCGCCCCGGTTCCGACGTCGAAGGCGGTTCGATCGCGCCGATCGACCCGGCCGATGATACGGCAACACGCAGACAGGCGATCAACGACGGTGTACAGCTCGCCCTGCTCAATGTCGTGCCCTACTGGAGCACGCCCATCGGCTCGATGCTGGAGGACGCCCTGACCTTCTACGTGGGCGGCGATGGCGGAGATTACTACAGCTGGTATCGTGAGAACGACCCCGTCAACACGAATGTGGGCGCGTTCGATTATGCGCGCGGGTTAACCGATCAGTACGGCGAGTGTCGTCGTCGTTCGGTGATTCTCATCACCGACGGCGTGCCTTCGTTCGACGAGTGTACGCGCCGCGGGGTGGCCGACCCGAGCGAGCCTTTTCCTGCTGGTTGCGACGGGTACTGGTATCGCAGCTCGGAGTACTACGCGTCGGCGTTGTTGGCAGAAGGCATTGAGACATACGTCATCGGTTTCAACATCTCGGCTGAGCTGGAGTCCTTCGATGGACGAACGCCGCAGGAGCGCCTGCAGGCGATCGCTGACGCGGGTCGCGTGCAGGCCAATCCGGTGCGCTACGCAGACAACAGCCGCGACCTGATCTTTGAGCTGGGTGATATTCTCTCGCAGCTGGCTGCTGCCTCGACGGGTCGTACCCGTCCCGCGACCTACAACGTACTGTCAACGCGCGAACAGGGACAGTACACGCTGAATGCCCGCTTCAACATCGACCGGGACTCTCGGTACTGGTCGGGTGACCTGCGGCAGTCTGCCCGGGTCTGTGATGGCGATGGTGACCTCGTCACGCGACCCAACGTCTTGTCGGCGGCTCAGGTGCTGGACAACCGCTCCCCGGATGACCGCATCCTGCTGACCGCATCGCCCGGCATTCACAGCTGCGCCCTGTCGAAGGTTGGCAATCCATCGGCGTCGCTGTTTACCGCTTCTTCCTACACGGAGGCCAACCCGGTGTTCGGCCTCTCCTCGGTTGAACTCGCGCAGGCGTGCTCCGGCAGCGTTGAACCGTCTGGCGGGAATGTTTCAGCGGTCACTGCACAGCTTGACGCCTGCGCAGACCTGATCGATGGCTCCGAAGCGTTGCCAACCAGCACGTTCCCCGAAGACACCGACCGCCCTGGCAGCTGCATGGTGAACATGGACCTGCCGCTCGCCGACGCCAATGAGACACAGTTTGGCGCTGTTGACGATGCACAGGCCCGATTTTTCCTGCGCTGGCTGCGCGGCGAGACCCTCACCGAAATCCGGAATGGTGCCATTGAGAACGATGGGGTGGACTATGCGCAGGTGCTCGATGATTACCTGCCTGCCAACGTCAAGCGCGACCCCGTCACCGGCCGCTACCTGCGCGATCGTCTGAGCTCGCTCGCTGACATTTTTCATTCGTCGCCTGCCGTGCTCGGACCGCCGATTGTCGGGCCCAACAGCTCGCCCAGCTACCTTCAGTTCGCCGAAGATACCTCCGAAGCGGATGGTTCCCCCCGTGATTCCGTGGTGTACGTGGGCACAAATGATGGCCTGCTGCACGCCTTCGATGCGCTCACCATGAAGGAACTCTGGGCCTTTCTCCCGCCGTCGTTCGGGCCGCGCATCGCGGAGTGGATCGCTCCCGGACACACGTTCATGCTGGATGGTACGCCGGTTGTGCAGGATATCGTCTTCGACCGGCGCATCGACAACACCGGCACACTGGAATCCACCTGGGGCAGCGTGCTCGTGACCGGGTACCGTGAAGGCGGTCGGGGCTACCTCGCGCTCGACGTAACCGACCCGGTGAACCCTCGCTTTCTGTGGGAACTTGACGGCCAGCACGACCCCATGATGGGCCTGACCTACTCCGAGCCAGGGCTTGGCATTGTGCGTTTCGACGCGGCCAACTGCCCCGACGGCTCCGGTCTGGGGTGCGAACGCGGTGTTGCGATTCTGACAGGCGGCCTGCCTCCGATTGGGAGTTCGGCCAACTCTTCGGTCGGTCGCGTGATGTATGTGGTGGACCTGCAGACCGGTCGTGTCATTCGCCGCTTTGCCACGATGCGCTCTGCTGCGGGTAACGCCGAGGTCTTTCCTTCGGCGCTCGGCGGTTCCATTTCGGTGTTTAACGGAGCGGACGGCTCGCTGGTCAGCCGCGCCTACTTCGGCGACCAGTCCGGACGACTGTATCGACTCGACCTGTCGTCGCCCAACCCCAGTCAGTGGCACGTGGACCTGTTCTTTGACCCGCGTCAGCACCCTGATTTCGACCCCGACGCGCGGTATGGTCAGGTGGTGTTTCGTCCGACGGTATCGCTCGGCGCAGACCGCAG
>JAGWVZ010000628.1 GCA_018970625.1 Myxococcales bacterium
GAGACCGCCGAAATGCCGGGTATGTACGAAGCCGGCGAATATGATCTGGCGGGCTTTGTTGTGGGTGCCGTCACGGACGAAACCGAGCTGCGGCCCACCAGCACGGCGGCTGGCGACGTCGTCATAGGCGTGCCTTCCAGCGGTCTGCACAGCAACGGATTCTCACTCGCTCGCCGTGTGCTTTTCAGTCTGGTCGGCCACACCGTGAACGATCGCGTTCCGGGAGATGACCGGACGCTGGGGAGGCGACTGCTGGAACCAACTCGCATCTACGTGAGGCTTTTCGAGAGTCTTCGCCAGAGCGGCGTGCCGGTGCGTGCCCTCGCTCATATTACCGGTGGTGGATTATGGGAGAACCCACAGCGCTCCATCGCGCCAGATCTGGCCGTTTACCTTGATATTGATGCGCTTCGCAGCATGAGGCAGCCGCTTTTCACCTACATCAGCCAGTCAGGTAAGGTCAGCGAGTCAGAGATGTATCGGGTGTTCAATATGGGCGTTGGACTGACCATGGTTGTCCCCGCAGCAGATGCATCGGCTACTCTTCGGGCCCTTGAAGCCTTTGGTGAGTCTGGGGCGCGAATCATCGGCCGGTTGGAAAAGCGCACCGATGCTGCAGTCCATATCGCGGGAGTCAGCGAAAACGTGATCGCCGGTTGACTCCGGATGGAATCAACCGTTCGGCGTCGTGTTTCGGTGGTGTGTTGTGCGCGTCAGTGAACACACAAATCGGAGCCACCCAGTACAGCAACCAACCCCAAGTCCAGGCGGCAGGCTTCCGCAAAGGCACACCACGCGACGCGGTCTGCGTTGGTGACCGCATCCCGGAGAAGCTTCATATCGTCGTTCCAGGAGTCTTCGTCGTCGCGCCACTCCCCCAGAACGTCAGCGCCAAAGGCGCGAACGACGTCCGCCTGAAGCTGGCGCACAACCCGCACCTTCGCATTCGCGAGTATCTGGCGGTTACGGGGCGTACGTGCAGCTACCAGAACGCAACCCGATGTCCCCGCACAGCTTGCAGCGATGTGTCGCGCTGCCTGCTCATCGCGCAGGAAAATACGTGTGCTGACGCGCAGGTTGCCGCTCTTGTCGGTAAAACCAAGGGTTACCGCGACCGCGTTATCGACAGGGTTCAAGTGGATGAACGCACCTACACCCGCCACTTCACGCCAGGCAGCCAGCCCACCTGCCGTATCCAGTGCCCCGTAGCATTCGGAACCCGAGATGGAGTCCTGAATGGCGGTGAGTGCATCTGCCAGGCCGTCGGCGGGGGATGCCTCATGCGAGTTGTTTGCGATTCGTGACCAGAGGGTGGCGAGAAGTGACTGGGACATACAGACTCCGTGTTTTCACTGTACAGACGTATTGTACTGAACGCGTGAGCATGTTGTCAAATTACTGTGCAGCTGTTCAGTCACCGGTCGTTGAGACTGAAAAGCTCCACGATCTCCAAGAGATACCTCCACGATCGTCCCGAAGCACAGCCCACAGAGTGATGGTCTCGCCTGTTTCGGGTTCAACACCAGTCGTCAGATCGAGCGTGTTCGATCCGAGCTCATCGACGGGTGTGATGCCCTGCGCATAATACGTCCGTGAATACTCCAGCGTTCCATGGGTGGTAAACCACGCCACATTCAGCTCCTCCACGGTCGACTCGAGGCGCTGTCCATCGTTTGCAGGATCCGGCGGTTCGTATGTCTGCGCCTGACTCAGGTCGACATCCAGCAATAGTTCCACCTCGTCGAGAGTGGAGTCGGCCGAGAGCACATAGCCCTGCGCCGGTTGCCCGTTGAGGGTCAGGTCACCGGCCACAGGTGAGGTGTTGACGTCCTCGCGCCCGGCCTCCTCCGGCCGCAGCAACGTGAACGTCTTCTTCGACACTTCGCTCACACTACCCTGCGTGGCGACCAGACGAATTGTCAGTGGCAGCCCACGTGTGCAGTCGGGCAATGTGATAAAATCGGGCACGTCGATGCCTTCAAGGGATGCACAAATCTCGGCAATATCGAATCCCGCGGCCGTCAGCGTGTCGTAGTTCAGCTGCGCCTCTGGCGCAGTCCCCAACGGGAATCCCGCCACACCCGCTTCTTCGCTCTCCGAGCACGCGTAGTACGCGTCTGGGCCGTCCGTGAACAGACACGCCTCCCACAGGTACGTGATCGGCGCGTCGCTCGATGGGTTGACCGTCAGGGTCGAGAAGGTCACCGACTCACCCGGGCCCATTTCGGGCGGTTCGGCCCCGATGGCGAGCGTGCGCAGTTTCGAGACCTCGTAAAACTCCTCGAATCCCATGCCTCCACAGGCAGAGAGCAAGCCTGCGATGCCGAGTAGTGCACCCGTATAAGCATATGTTTTCATTCAGAACTCCGCCCTGATTCCGAAGCTTGGGATAATGGGAAGCCCTGTAAATGGTGCTGATTCCTCAAAGTCATAGCTGTAGGCCACATCTTCCTGATTACGGCGGTTATACGCATTCTGAAGGTCGAGGTAGAGATTCAGCATCCAACGGTTG
>JAGWVZ010000629.1 GCA_018970625.1 Myxococcales bacterium
CCCCAAACGCGGAGGGGCGAGGTATGCATTACCCTCTGGTGCCCCCCGGACGTCATGACTGAGCTGAGCAAGAGCTACGACCCCCGCGCCGTCGAAGAACGCTGGCGCGCCACCTGGTCGGAAGGCGGTTTCTTCACCGCCGACGCCAACAGCGACAAAACCCCTTACGTCATCGTCATTCCACCGCCTAACGTCACCGGCTCGCTCCACATGGGGCACGCCCTGACGAACACGATTCAGGACATCCTGATCCGTTTCAAGCGCATGTCCGGATTCGAAGCCCTCTGGCTACCCGGCACCGACCACGCCGGAATCGCCACGCAGACCGTCGTCGAGCGCCAGCTCAAAAAAGAAGGCCTCACCCGCCACGACCTTGGACGCGAAGCGTTCATTGAGCGCGTCTGGAAGTGGAAGAAAACCTCGGGCGATCGCATCGGCCTGCAGACACGCCGCATGGGCGCGTCCCTCGACTGGACCCGCGAACGCTTCACCATGGACGAAGGCCTGTCAAAAGCCGTTCGCGAAGTGTTCGTTCGCCTCTTTGAAGAAGGCCTCATCTATCAGGATGACCGCCTGGTAAACTGGGACCCCGTCACGCAGACCGTGCTCTCCGATCTCGAGGTCGAAGCGGAAGAAGAAGACGGCATGCTCTGGCACATCGCCTATCCGGTCACCGGTTCAGACGAGCGCCTCGTCGTCGCCACAACCCGCCCCGAGACGCTCCTCGGCGACACCGCGGTGGCCATTCACCCCGACGACCCGCGCTACACGCACCTGCACGGCAAGACCGTGGACCTGCCGCTGACAGGCAGGGCGATCCCGATCGTCTGCGATCCCGTCGCAGTGGACATGGCCTTCGGGTCGGGTGCGGTCAAGATCACCCCCGGTCACGACTTCAATGACTTCGAGACCGGCCGCCGCAACGGTCTGCCGAGCGTGGTCGTGCTCGATCTGTACGCCCGCATGAACGCGAACGCACCCGAGTGGCTTCGCGGACTCGACCGCTTCGAGGCCCGCAAACAAATCGTCGAGAAATTGCGTGAGCTCGGCCTGCTCATCAAAGAAGAACCCCACAAGTTCCTGCCAGGGCGCTCGCAGCGTTCTGGCGCGATCGTGGAGCCGCTCTCTGTCGGCAAGCAGTGGTACGTGAAAATGAAACCCCTCGCCGATCCCGCGCTGAAGGCGGTCCGCGAGGGTGACATTAAATTCGTGCCACAGACCTGGGAAAAGACCTATTTCCAGTGGCTCGATAATATCCGTGACTGGTGTATTTCCCGGCAGCTGTGGTGGGGACACCGAATCCCCGCGTGGACGTGCAAAAGCTGCCATCACGTCGCGGTGTTGCGCGAAGACCCGACCCACTGCCCCAGCTGCGGGTCCGACCAGCTGCTTCAGGACGAGGACGTCCTCGATACCTGGTTCAGCTCCGCGCTCTGGCCATTTTCAACCATGGGCTGGCCCGACGAAACCGCCGACCTGAAGAAATTCTATCCGACCACCGTCATGGAGACCGGATTTGATATTATTTTCTTCTGGGTGGCCCGCATGATCATGATGGGCCTTCATTTCATGGGCGATGCCCCGTTTCAGACCGTGTATCTGCACGCCATGGTGCGAGATAAACACGGCCAGAAAATGTCGAAAACCAAGGGCAACGTCATTGATCCGTTGCACCTGATTGATGGCGTAAAGCCAGCCGACCTTACTCCTGACGAACGTCAGACGTATGAGATGCTGCTCAAGGATTTCCCCGAAGGTCTCGAGCCTCAGGGCGCCGACGCACTCCGGTTTACGCTCGCCACCTATGCCGCCGCCGGGCGTGACATTAAACTCGATGTCCGGCGTGTGGAGGGTTATCGCGCCTTCATGAACAAATTGTGGAATGCTTCCCGATTTGCCCTCATGAACCTCGAGGATTATCAGCCACAGGCGCTTCAGCCGCACCTCGACCACACCTCACCTGCCGACCGCTGGATTCTGACACTCCTGCACCGCACCACGGCATCGGTACAGTCCGCGCTCGACGAATTCCGCATCGCCGATGCCTCACAGGCACTCTATGAATTCGTCTGGCACAAATTCTGTGACTGGTATCTGGAATTAATCAAACCAGTGATGATGGCAGGGCCGTCCGCGGCCCGCACCGCCGCGCAAACCACGCTCGTCACCGTGCTCGACACCGTGCTGCGTCAGTTGCACCCCTTTATTCCGTTTATTACCGAAGAACTGTGGGCCGGACTCCCCATTTTCAACCGCGATGGCAAGGCGCTCTGCGTTGCGTCATGGCCAAAGGCGTCCGAAATTCCCGCCTGGGATTCTGACTGCGAAGCCATGGAAGCCGTCATTGGCATGATTACGGGAATTCGCCGCGTCCGCGGTGAATCCAGTATCCCACCGTCCAAATCACTGCCGTCGGTGTTGATTCTCTCTGACGACCCCGCGCAGCGCAGCCTCATCGCGAGCGTCGAAAATTACATTCGCTCGCTCGGTAAAACCCAGCTCGTGCTCGTC
>JAGWVZ010000630.1 GCA_018970625.1 Myxococcales bacterium
GTGATTCTTTGCCTGTTCATGTTTGGTCTGCGATGGCATCTGAGCGTTCTGTCCAGTGTTGGCGCAAGCGGTTGGTTGCCGGCATGTTGGTGTCGTTGTGTGCCTGCGCAGACGGCGACGGAGGAGCGTTCTCGCTCAACATGGGTGACGCCGAGGCCGACGGAATTGACTGGCTCGACATCGACGACGATGTGCACGGCAGCGGGGCGGATGCTCAGGATTTGGATGCGGGTGCGGATGCGGGCGCTGATGCGGGCGTGAGTGACGCTGGTGAGGGCGATGTCGACGCAGAACCGGATATTCTGGAGGCGGTACCGGGCGACCCGGTGTGCGGTGGGTTGACAGTCTATACGAGCGCAGCATTTGGCAATGTGTGTGTGGCGCCCGAGAGTCCGGTGAATACGCTGACGCTCGAGGAGCTGGCCGGGGCCGACTACAACGCGCTCGACAACACGCAGGATCGGCATATCGGTCAGTGTCAGACCCTGACCGCTAAGGTTGAAGAACTGACGGAGTTTCAGGCGTGGCAGGCGCTGGCTCGGAGTGTATTACGACAGACGCTACGGGTGGACGCCGAAATCTGGCGTGAATTGCCGCTGGATATTCGCGAATTCGAGGTCGAAGAATTCGATGGATATACCCGTCGGAAAATTGATTATCTGGTTTCTCCTGATCAGCGAATTCCCGCCTGGTTATATATTCCGAATGATACAGCGGCGCCGCGTCCGGCGATTCTGTTTTATCATGGGCATGATGAGGGTGGTAAGGACGCTGCAGCCGGTATTGATCCCTATACGGAAGAGGCAAATTATCACAGGGCTGCCGCGCGACGTCTGGCCGAGGCCGGTTTTATTGTGCTTGCCCCGGATATTCGTTCGTTTGGCGAGACGGGTACCTGGGCGGAGCACGAGCGCTTTTCGCAGATTCTGCATCTGGAGGGTCGTACGCCGTACGGGGTATTTGTCGCAGACGCCATGCGCGGTATGGACGTCATTGAACGATTACCCTATGTCGATCCCAACCGAATCGGCGCCGTCGGCGTCAGCATGGGTGCCCTGATTACGGTATTTATGGGCGTTCTGGATGAACGCGTTGCGGTGACATCAGCACACGGAATTCTGGGTGAGTTCAACAGCACGCTGCCAACGAACCGACATGACCCCTGCCTGTACATTCCTTATTTTGATCGCCTCTTTGATATCGCCGACATCGCGCTGATGGGCGCGCCCCGCCCTGCTTACTTCGTAACCGGCGAAACCGATCGCTTTTACCCGCCCGACGCCGCCCGCCGTGCCTTTGAGCGTGTGCAGGCCGGCTACGCGCTCATCGGTGATGCGAACCTCACCGGCCTGCATGTCCACGACGCCGGCCACCTCTACCTTCACGAGCCATCGCTCGCATTTCTCATGGAACACCTGGGTGACCCGGGCCCGCCGGGTGGCGCCGAAAAGGGACGCCCGAACGGTTCTGGCGCGAGTTCGCCCGACGAGAGCGATGCTCCGTCAGGCACATTCAACCCACCCGACCCGAACGAAATCTACGCCGCCCGCAGCATCTGGCCAGAGTGCGCCGAAGCGCAGCAGCCAACCCCCTGATATCAGAAAATCCAATAAAGAGGCCGTAGTGGCCGCCCTTGTGGCGGCCAACTAACTGATCTTAAAGAAGAAATCCAAGAAAGAAGCCGTAGTGGCTGACCACCGTGTCGGCCAGCTGCCTGATATCAAAGAAGAAATCCAGGAAAGAAGCCGCAGTGGCCGCCCTTGCAGCGTCCGACCGCCCGATGTATCGAAGGCGTCAGAATGTGTCACCGTAGCGGCCGCCCTCGTGGCGTCCGACCGCCCGATGTATCGAGGGCGTCTGAACTTGCCGCCGTCGACGTCAAGAGTGATGACGCGAGTGAGGACGTGTGCTACTAAAGAGGGCATTACATTGTGTCACGACGGAAAAATCACTCGACCCATGGTAATTATGAGCAAAGTGAAGCAGCCTCGTTTAACGAAACGAACCCTGTGTGAGCAGGCAGCGTTGTTTGCTGAAGAAGAGAGTTCCCATTGGGAGCCATCGATCTATGGTCGGACGGATGGAAAAGCCGTAGGCACGTACATTGAACAGAAGTTTACGGCATGGTTGTCAGAGAATTTTAGAGTCACAGTTGGTAACTCCGCTAGCGGAATAGACTTGCCAGAACTGAACGTGGATATCAAGGTGACCAGCCTGAAACAACCTCAGTCGAGCTGTCCATATCGATCTGCTCGTCAGAAGGTATATGGTCTTGGGTATAGCCTTCTAATCTTTGTTTACGAGAAAGATGACAACGCGCGTCGGAAAAAGTCTCAAATCACGATGTCGCACATCATCTTTGTTGAAGCGGAACAGACTGGTGATTACCAAACGACCAGAGGCCTGAGGGAATTGATTGCAAAAGATGCAAATCATGATGACATTTTGGCGTACCTCACAGAACGAAACCTGCCGTTGGATGATGTCGGTGCCACTTTGCTGGC
>JAGWVZ010000631.1 GCA_018970625.1 Myxococcales bacterium
GCACCGGACTGGGCGAAGCGATCGATCAGATACGAAACCATGACTGGAGCCCAGATGGCGTAAACGATCGAGAACGCCACAATGAGGGAAAGCCAGAAGAAATGATTCTGCATAACCGTCGAGGAGAGTCGTTGATAAGGACCCACGGGGGCACCTTATCGCACATTGTGCGCACTGTCACTACATGGATAGTGAGGCTGCTGAAATTGACTACACCTCCCTACCTGAACTGGCCATGCGCGAGGTCGGTCTCCTTGCTCTCGGCATGCGACGCGGTCGACACGCTTTGCCCCGCTCGTCGCAGCAGCCTCGCGGGTGCGCTACGCCGGCGCTTGCGGTGCACGGGGCCGAATTGAACGACAAGGCGCGACCATACGTCCGTTGCTGCCGCGTGGGCCCGCAAAAGTGAGCGTTCGCCCGGTCATTGCCTTGCGCGACTGTCAACCACGGACTAGTCAGGTCCATAATCCTGACGTTCCCGGACCCTGCTGCTCATGGCCATCTCTACCTCGCTGCGCGAACATGCCGAGCGTCTGTTGAAAGACGAGTACGGAACGATTTTTCGCGAGGCGCCGACCCACTTCACCATGCTCTACCCCAGCCCGTATCGGGCAGGCATGAGTAGTCTGGGCTACCAGATGCTCTACCGCGAGATCAATTTGCGGTCAGACACGGTGGCCGAGCGGGCGTTTCATCCTGATGAGCCTGAACTGTACCGCAAGAGTCGAACGCCGGTGTTCACGCTCGAGTCGCAGCGACCCATAGGCAACTCCGACATTATTGGCATCTCGCTCGCGTACGAGCTGGAGCTGCATGGATTACTGGAGTGCTTCGAACTGAGCGGCATTCCATTTCTTGCATCGAAGCGAAACCGGTTTCACCCGCTTGTTGTGCTGGGTGGACCACTGACGTTCTCGAACCCGGTACCTGCGGCTCCGTTTGCGGACGTCGTCATTATGGGTGAGGCCGAAGAGGCGATGCATACGCTGCTCGATCATTATCACGACGCCAACGGTCGCGATGACCTTTTGTCACGTCTGGCAGCACTGCCCGGCTTTTATATACCGGCAATTCACGGCGAAAAATTGCTGCCGGTTATTGCAGCCAATAACGCGAAATTGCCGGCATACAGTCAGATAATTACACCGAATACTGAATTATCGAACATGCACCTGGTGGAATCCGAGCGCGGGTGTCACCGTAAATGCACATTTTGCGTTATGCGGCGGTCCACCAACGGCGGTATGCGCCTCGCCGACCCACAGGCGATCCTGGATTCCATTCCTGCTGTTGCGAAGCGAGTGGGGCTCGTGGGCGCAGCGGTAAGTGATCATCCGCGCCTGCTGGAAATTCTGGAAGGGATTGTGGGTACCGGTCGCGAAGTGGGTTTGTCGAGCCTGCGAGCCGATCGGCTGTCACCCGAAATGATGCAGCTGCTCAAGCAGGGCGGTTATCGCACTTTGACGGTCGCGTCCGATGGTGCATCGGAGCGACTGCGCACCATGATGATGAAGGGCACACGCGAAAAACACCTCATGGAGGCCGCGCATTATGCCGCGCAGTACGGCATGCGCTATCTGAAGGTGTACATGATGATCGGTGTTCCGACCGAAACGGAGGAGGATATTACAGAGCTGATCGCCTTCTGTCGCGAAGCTGCCAGCATCGTTCCCGTCGCCCTGGGTGTGGCACCCTTTGTTGCCAAACGAAACACGCCGCTGGACCGCCATGCCTTTGCCGGTATCAAACCTGTAGAACGAACCATGGAAAGGCTGCAGCGCGAGCTGCGCGGAAAAGTGGACATTCGAAGTGTTTCCGCACGGTGGGCGTGGGTAGAATGGTGTCTGGCGCAGGGCGGCTTCGATATGACCGAGGCCACGCTGGAAGCCTATCGCGAAGGCGGTTCGTTCGCGGCATGGAAAAATGCCATCAGGAATCACCAGCGCGCCGAACAACCACCCGATCAGGAGCTTCGGCTTGGCCGACCCACCGGAAAATTTGCCGATGAGCTCTTTGCCTGACCGTTGATTGGTTGCAGATGGACCGCATACACCCGACGCAGTAGCGTGAAACCCACAGGCGGTCATTATGAGTCAGGAGCCTTTGCACACCGAACAGGTCGCCGACGACATCATTCGCATCCCTGTACGCAGCCCCACCCTGCCGCCCGCGACGCACACCAACTCGTACGCGGTCGCGTGTGACGGTGGCTGGCTTCTGGTCGATTCCGGCGCCTGCACCGACGAGGGCCTGAGCGAGCTGCTTCGGGTATGTCGCGACACACTGGATGGCCGAATAACGGCCTTATTGCTCAGTCACCACCATCCCGACCATGTGTGCGGAGCACCAGAACTGGCTGCCGCCCTGAGTATTCCGGTGTGGGCACATGCGAATACCTGGAATCATTTTTCACAGGACTTTCTGAGTGCCGCGCAACGATGCGTGTGGACCCCTGAAATGGGTACCCTCTACGGATTACCCATCATTTTTACCCCC
>JAGWVZ010000632.1 GCA_018970625.1 Myxococcales bacterium
CATGGACGTTGTGTTCGTTGGGTTTCACGGCGTGGATGGCACCTATGTGGCGCCTGAGCTGGTAAAGGCGCCCTGGAGTCGCCGAATCAGCGACGCATTGCGCAACGGGCTTCGCGAGACCGTCGAGATTTCGGGCGCGCTGGTCTACATCGTGGGCTCGATGGCGTCCGGACAGATGTCGACGTCCAATCTGGGCGGCCCCATCATGATGTTTGATGCCGCGTCGCGGGCAGCCGAGGCGGGCTGGCTGTCGCTGTTGCACATGGCGGGGCTGCTGAGCGTCAATCTGGCGATTATGAATCTGACGCCGGTGCCCGGGCTGGACGGCGGCCAGCTGGTGTTGCTCACCTTTGAGGGCATTCGACGGCGCCCCTTGTCGATGCGTGCTCGCCAGATCGCTGGTTTTGTGGGCATTGTGTGCATCGTGTTGCTCATGCTGTTCGCCTTCAAGAACGATATTGAGCGTTACTGGGTAGATGTCGCGATCTGGCTAAACGGATGAAGCTGCTGGCCATAGAGTCCTCGACCAACCGGCTGTCGGTGGCGTGGCAGTCGTCTGCCGAGGGCGTTGTGCATGAGGTGTGCGACACCCCCGTGACCCATGCGCGCGTTTTGAATGGGCTGGTGGCGCAAGCCATGCAACACGCCACCACCCCGCCCGACGCCATCGTCGCGGGCGTAGGGCCGGGCAGCTTCACGGCGCTGCGGATTGGACTGGCGTGCGCCAAGGGGTTGGCGCTGGGCTGGGGTATTCCCGTGTATGCGGTGCCTTCGCTGCGCGCTGTGCCGTGGTCGCAGCCGGCCGATAGCGCACCGATCGGTCTGTTGTTCGATGCTCGCAAGGGTCAGGTGTACGGCGGCGTTTTCGACCCCGGTGTGGGTGGACGTGTGCACATTGAGCTGCTGTCGGTAGCCCCCGACGAGGTGGTTAGCCAGTTATCGACGCTGGCGCAGCTGTCGTCGGCGCGATTTGGTGGCGACGCGTTTGAGCGATATCCGCAGCTGGCGGTGTTGCGTACCGCCCGACTCGAACCCGACGACCTTGCCTGGCCGCGTGCCGCCGCCCTGCTCCACTACGTGCGCACCCACGGGCAGCTGCCTGCTTTGTCGGCAGCGCAGGTCGAGCCTCTGTACTTTCGGCCTTCCGACGCAGAGCTGAACGGGCCGCGCGCCAACAGCGTGCTGACGGCTGGACGGCCCTGAGAAGCGGCAGCTAGAGCAGGATGTCGACGTTGGCGCGGGCAAGTACAGTGATGCCTTCCTCGGGGAAGCGGTCGTACCACGCGTTGGGTTCAATCTGGAAAATGAGCGTGAGGCGAGCGTCATCGCTGGCGAACTCACGCAGGTCTCCCTCAAAGACGGGCTCGATGATGGCCCAGGTCTCGCCGGGCTGAAAGTCCTGTCCGACCCCGATTTCGACGCGTTCGCCGTCGGGCGATACGGCGAAAACCGAGATGCGGTGCAAGAACGTCAGGTCGTACCCGGAGGGCGAGAGCACGGCGACCAGTCCATCCTGAATCTGGAACCCGCGCGCCTGATTCGGGGAGCGCGAGAACCGAAACCGCTTGGTGATTTCAAAGTCTTCGCCGATTCCGCCGGGGCTGACGAGGGTGAGCTCAGTGGAGACCTGGTCCGAGATGATCGTCTCGGTGGTGCAGGCACACAGGCCGAGCGCGAGCGTCGAGGTGAGGAAAGACAGGGCGGCGAATCGAGACAACATGGGGCCCTCGGGTGAGCGTTGGTCGCACCGTACTGCGATGCGGCCCCTGAATCAATCGCCGCCGGCCTGGTCCGAGATCATGTCATCGCCGCGGAGGGTGGTGCGCAGCAGCACACCCGCCTCAGGAATGACCGCATCGTCGACCGAGACCACCCACTCCAGCTGAAACTCCAACAGGCCAATATTGAACGCTTCGCGCGCATCGATGGGGGCGCGGTTCTGCGGCTCGGGGTCACAGTTGTCACCGATGCCATCGCTATCAAAGTCGGCCTGATCAATATTCGGGCGGGTCATGCAGTTGTCGTCGGCGTTCTGGATGTCGTCGCCGTCGGGATCGAGCGGGTCGAGCGAAACAAAGAGGCCGTTATCAATGTCGCGCACCTCGACCCGGCTACGAGTGGGGTTGCTGACGTCCACCAGTGGGTGGGCAAAGACCTCACCCGGCACGGGCTCACCGTTCACGCGCAGCTGAATGCTGGTGATGCCGCTGAACGACGAAGCGGCGGTACCGTCCGGAGTCAGCGCCTCGAAGGTCACGTACTTCAGCTCACTGCCCGGGGCAGCAGCCATGCGAATGGAGTACTGGACAATGCCATCGGCGCTACCCGACCGCCCGATGATTTCATCGACGACAATCACGTCGCGGCCCGGCAGTCCGTCGTCAGCGTCGTCGCCGCAGGCCGAGCTCAGGAGCGCGGAAGACAGGGCGGTAATGAGCAACGGTGTGAATCGCATAAGAGCTCCAGGGGCGTGACAGTC
>JAGWVZ010000633.1 GCA_018970625.1 Myxococcales bacterium
GGACATGACGTCGACGGTGGGCGTCATGTCTCCGGACAGGGATGCTGGCCGTCGGAAGGGGACCATGGCACCTGCACCGAGGGCTACCTCCGCGATCTGGTCATCATCCGTCGAGACAACGACGTGCGAGAACAGTTCCGAGGAAATGGCCAGGTCAACCGCCCAGGCGAGAAGGGGGCGGCCAGCGAAGTCTCGAACGTTCTTTCGGGGGATCCGCTTCGATCCACCACGAGCCGGAATGACCGCCAACGACAGGTCACCCGTGGGCGAATCCATCACATGGGACAGACTACCGGCGTGCCGGACTCGGAGTGGTCTTCAGGAAGGCCAGCAGTGGGGCTCGAGGCCCACGGAAGTCGAGCCACCGTCTTCTTGGATCTTGACTGGTGGGCGCTGCCTGGCCTGCTGCGCTGCGTTTTCACCGGGCGACGTGCGATAGACCTGCGGCCAAGTCGCCGTACGGGCTTTCACGGACTGCCCGGAAGGCTGTTCAAGGCCATTCGTGCTGAACTTGAGCCTCCGCTCGAGCTCTCGATCGGGAGCCAGTCCACGGACGAGCCGATGCTGCGCGCGATCGAGCGCTTGGATAGCTGCCGATTCGATGTGCTCGCCGAGGCGGCAGCACTCGACTTCCCTCACGTGCCAAACGCAGCCGCCATCCTGCGTACTGGCGTTCTCAAGGAAGTCGCAACGCGAAATCTGCCTGCGTTCTACGCACAGCAATGGGCAGCCACGTCAGGGATACGGGATCCCAACTTCTATGGCGCAACGCCATGGGACGCACTCCTGCTCCGCCGCACCTTCGGACCAAGTGAACTCATGCAAGTGCTCGTTGGCGCACTGGGCGCCATCTACAGCCGGCTCAGGCGTTCGCGCTCGGGGTCGATCCACTCGACAGCTGGCACAGCCACGACTCCTCGAGCTTCAGCCGCTACGTCTCCCCGTGGCGACGTGACCGCTGTCTCCGAGTCCACGGGCAGTGTGCTGTACATCCTCAACCAAAGCATGCGATACGGCGGCCTGTACGCATACGACCACGTCCTGTCGGATGATCCCTTATCCATCCTCCATCCATCAAATGTGATCATGGTGGCTCGTACCGGCGGATCGGCGAATGCGGAGGGCATCACCCACGGATTCCCGTCGTCGGGAAGCCGCGCGCGCCAGTTGCGAGTGTCCCTCTCGGTGATGGCTCGCTCGCTCTGGAAGGTCCGTTCCACGCGCGGTTGGAGAACGGCCTGGGAACTCGGCCGATTGGTGGCTCGCGCGAACGGGCAGAGTCGAGAACTTGCCGCCAGATTTCCGTCGGCGCGCCTGGCGATTCTCGCCTACGACCTTCAAGTGCCGAGCGAATTGGTTCTCGCGCTGGAGACCCTGGGCATCCGTACCGTCGCGTTGAACGAGCGACCGCAGTCGTTGGCCGTCGCCTCACAGCCCCTGGCCGTTGGAACGCTCCTGACGGCAAGTCCCAACTTCTCGGCGCTCGCTGCTCGCAATCACAGCGTGAGTGCCGCACGGACACAGGCTGTGGGGATGTGGCGCACTGACTTGATTCACCAGTACCGTCGGGAGCGCCGGCACGAGCTTGCCGAGCGGGCCGACGCGATGGGGTGCCGATTCGTCGTCGTGCTCCCTTACCACCTTGAGTTGAGCAGTCCAAGCGTCAATCCCCTGGCAACTGCAGCGTGGTCAGTGCAGCACTTCATCGAAGGAGTGCTCAGCCTCGCCGCCCTGCATTCGGACGTGACCTTCGTGTTTCGGAGCAAGAATGACTCGTGGCTTGATGACCCGAGAATGCAGACGACCGCGGAGCGTCTAGCCGCGCAGCACAACTGCCTCGTCAGTCGCGAGTACGACCGGCTGAATGAGTCCTACCGGCTCGTGGCATGTGCTGACCTAGTCATCGCGAAGTACACCTCCCTCGTGGATGAGTGCCTAGCAGTCAGCATTCCCTCGATCATTCACGATTACACGCCCATCGCCCACGGCGTGACTCGGCCGATCGTGCCCTATCTCCCCTCGCGGCTGTTCGCCCAGCAGGACCAGGAACTGCAGGAGCTCGTCGCATGGGCCCTGGAGTCAGGTGGCCGCGACTTCCGAACCTGGTGGGAGCCACATCGTCGCGAAGTATTCGCAGACATGAACGACGGGGAGGTCAGACGACGCGCACGTGGGGCCATGGAGTCACTCCTCGACGAGAGGATCTGAGTCAGACCCCGGCCCGTCGCCATTTTGTAGGGTACGTCACGTTGCAGACTGGTTGAGGAGCGTGGATTGGATGAACTTCCTTGGAGACGTCTACCGCGACGCGGTCGTGCGTGCGGCCCAGGCCGTTGACTGGTCGACGGCTGACCGGGTCGCTCAGGAGCTGAGGGCCCTTCGCGACCGAGGTGGACGGCTGTTCATCCTCGGCCTAGGCGGGAGCGCCGGCAACGCCGGCCATATGACCAATGACATGCGCAAACTGGCTGGCATCGA